>CAZIRG010000012.1:0-18314 GCA_964541505.1 uncultured Syntrophomonadaceae bacterium
GACTAAGTGACTAAGTGACTAAGTGACTAAGTGACTAAGTGACTAAGTCAGCCTACGGCTGTAAGTAGGTGACGAGTGACGACGAGGTGGGAGTGAAGGGACTCCTAACTCCTTGTTCTTCGTTCCCCACTTACCAGCTGACTCACTGATTAAATTCACGCTAACCTCAAGTTCAACTCTTCTGCAAACTGGACAGCTTCTCTATACTCCCTAGAGGACAACCTGCTAGAAATCTCTTCGTATTCAAAAGCTTTATGTGCCGGACGATACTGCGGCATTAAATTAACCAGACAACCCGGCGAAAGTTCATTTTTGATAAATCTTAAAACGTCTTTAGTATCTTCCAATCCTCCCGGCAGTTGCAAGTGTCTGATAAGTAACCCTTGATAGGCCAGTCCACTCTTATCTGTTTTTAACCCTCCAACCTGGCGATCCATTTCCAGCAAAGCCTTCTTTGCCACTTCCGGATAATTTTCTACCTGAGAATATTTCTGACCATATTCCACAGAAGAGTATTTAAAATCTGGCATATAAATATTAATAACATCTTCCAAAAGAGCCAGTGTCTCCCGTCTTTCATAGCCACCACAATTATAAACTAGAGGAAGGTTAAGACCTTTTCCCACAGCCAAGAACACAGCTTCTAAAATATTGCTTACGAAATGGGTAGGGGTAACAAAGTTGATATTGTGACATTTATAATTGTTTTGCAAAAAAAGCATTATTTCAGCCAGTTTTTCAGATGAAACCAGTTTTCCCTCACCATAATAACTTAACTCGTAGTTCTGACAAAAAACACAACGCAAGTTACAGTAACCAAAAAAAATAGTTCCCGAACCATTCCTGCCAACCAAAACATCTTCCTCCCCAAAATGAGGTCCGTAGCTAGAAAGAATGATTTTATCCCTCGCTCGGCAAAAACCACTTTCTTCCGCCCGGTTGATACCACATTCATGAGGACAAAGATAACATTCTGTCAGATGCTTTTTAGCCTTAATTACTTTTTCCTGCAGCCGACCATCAGTATATAGCTGCACATAATCAACCATTCACTCAACTCCTTTAATTACCGCCAGTGGTTTTAAGCGAGCTATTTTTTTGGTAATTCCTATGTCAGACAGAGTATTAACAACATCATGAATATCTTTATAAGCAAGGGGAGATTCGTCAAGAATTGCCCGCATCTTACTGGTACTAACTATAATACCCTTCATCTGGTTTGATAAATCTGTTTCATCAAATTTCTCTTTAGCCCGTTTCCTAGACATCAATCTCCCAGCACCATGATTTACTGAATTGCAGGTTTCACTCACCTTATCTGTCCCTGTCACTATATAAGAAGATGTTCCCATAGTTCCCGGTATAATAGCAGGATGACCTGTTTTTTTATAGCTAGCAGGATTTTGAAAGTCCCCGGGAGGAAGTGCCCGGGTAGCTCCTTTTCTGTGAATGAGTCGTTTATGCCCGTTTATCACTTCCAGTTTGGCAATATTATGGGCAACATCATAGAGTAAATTAATTTTTTTATAATTAAACAGCTGCCAAAATACCTCCCGCACATAGTGTGTTATTACCTGGCGATTAGCAAAAGCAAAATTTACCGCACAGGTCATAGCAGCCAGGTAATCCTGACCTTCCTCAGAGTGCAAAGGCACCGCCGCCAAACCTTTTACAGGAAAATCAATACCATATTTTTTGGCTGTTTTTACCATGCTATTGCTGTAGTCAACACAAATCTGATGCCCAAATCCCCGACTACCAGTATGAATCAGTACAGTTAAACGATCTTTCTGCAAACCAAAAATTGTTGCAATTTCCGTCTCATAAATCTCTTCGACATAGCCTATTTCAATAAAATGGTTTCCGCCACCAAGTGTGCCCAGCTGGTGACTTCTGCCAAGTGCCTTTTTGCTAGCTTTATCCGGGTTAGCTCCTGCTAGACAACCCCTCTCCTCTGTATGCTCAAGATCCAAAGTTTCACCCAATCCCTTGGCTATAAGATAATTAGAACCAGCCAGCATAGCCTGGCAAGGGTCTAAATCAGCCAATTCTTTAACTCTACTTGCCTTACCCACACCTGCCGGAACTCTATGTTCTATCTCTTCCACCATCAATTTCAGTTCCTGCTTATCAAACGAATCGTACTCAATATCAGTAGTCAGAAGTCGGACGCCACAGTTTATATCCATGCCAACTGCTCCAGCTGAGATAATTGCATCACTGCTATCTCCCACCAGAACTCCTCCAATAGGAAGACCGAAGCCAGAGTGAATATCCGGCATACCCAAAGCTGCAACAATTCCTGGTAGCATCGCCGCCTGCGCCAGTTGTTGCAACGAATTATCTCGCAGCAAACCAGGTAAATATTTCTCCGGCAAAAAAACAAGCACATCTGCCTGCCTTTTTTTAGTTGCTGGCAGAATATAACGATTTTTTCCTTGTTTAATCAAATCCATAAGAGTTCCTTCTCTCATTTCCATGATATTTCCCAAGAGTTTAAAACAGGAATCATTTTTTTGTTAGTTAAATTAAATTTTAAGGGGGTTATGGAAATAAAACCTTTTTCGACAGCTACAACGTCACTATTTTCCTGATTTTCTTTTTCCACCAATTTGCCTGCCAGCCAATAATAAGTTCTGCCGCGAGGATCGACACGTTTTTCAAAAGAATTTTGGTAGAAACGTATACCCAGGCTAGTAATGCGCACTCCCTTTATATCTGCAGCAGAAATATTCGGCAAGTTAACATTAAGCACAGTATCACCATCTATGATGTACTCTTGTATAGACTTTAACAAATCAAAAATAAAAGCAGCTGCCGTATTAAAATCAGGTGAATCGGGGATGGAAGCAATCGAAACAGCCACCGCTGGCAACCCCAAAATTGCACCCTCTATGGCTGCCGAAACAGTTCCTGAGTAAAGAACATCAGTTCCCAAATTAAAACCCCTGTTAATTCCTGATATCACCAATTCCGGCAAATCGTCTAAGAGCAAAGCTTCTACAGCCAGTTTAACGCAATCGGCAGGGGTACCATTGACCAACCAAGCACCTTTACTGCCCTTATATAAATGAGCAATTTTTTCAGCTCTCAGAGGGCGATGCATGGTTATAGCATGCCCGGTAGCACTCTGTTCATGGTCAGGAGCAACCACATAAATCTCATGCTTTTTAGATAATTCCTTATAAAGGGAACGTATTCCCTCCGCATAAATCCCGTCATCATTAGTTAACAATATTTTCAAATGATTACCTCTTCCCTAAGCTAAACGCCCGTTTTTGGGCTTCCAAGATTATTCTTTCCTCATCTAAGTGTTTACACTTACCTTGCTCAACAATTATTTTGCCATCAACCATAACACTGTCTATATCAGCTGATTTTGCTGCATAAACAATATCGGCCACAGGAGAATATCCTGGGGTTAAATGAGGCACACCTTCATAATTGATGATAATCAAGTCAGCCAGTTTTCCTTCTTCCAATGAGCCAATACGCTCATTAAAAAGAGACTTACCGCCATTTTTAGTAGCCAATAGTAAAGCTGTTTCGGCCGGAATCAGATTAGAATCTTGTTGCACTCCTTTGTGCAAAAGAGCAGCTAGGCGTATTTCTTCCATCATATCCAAATTATTATTGCTGGCCGCTCCATCAGTCCCTAAAGCAATAACAACACCCGCCGCTATAAGTGCCGACACAGGAGCAATGCCGCTGGCAAGTTTCAAGTTACTCTTAGGATTATGCACAACTTTTACCTTTTTATCTACCAGTATCTGTATATCCTCTCTAGTTAAATGTACACAATGTGCAGCCAGCACTGGCCCTTCAAACAAGCCAGTATCATTTATTAACTCCACCGGTGATTTTCCATAATTCTCCAGACAAAAATTTACTTCCCATGCTGTTTCCGCCAGATGAATCTGCAACGGAATAGCAAGCTTATCTCGCAAAGTAATTACTTTTTCCAGATAATCAGGAGGACAGGTATAGGGTGCATGTGGACCTAAGGTTACTTTAACCCTTCCTCCCCCGGCATTATGCCAATCAGCAAAGAACTTTTCACTCTCCAATAAAGCTTTTACTGCTTCATTTCCAGTTCCCACCATCCCACGCGAAAGAACTCCTCTAATCCCGCTTTCCACCACTGCCCGGGCAACCTGATCCATGCAAAAATACATATCAGCAAAAATAGTTATACCATTTTTAAGCATTTCGACAATGCTGAGCATGGTCCCCCAGTAAATATCAGCAGCCTTCAGTTTTGCCTCCAGCGGCCAGATTCTTTTTTCCAACCACTCCATCAAAGGAAGATCATCGGCATACCCGCGGAATAAAGACATAGCCGCATGACCATGTGCATTCACAAAACCAGGCAAAACCAATTTACCTCGAGCTTCAATAACAACATCAGGTTCTCTGTTCTCGTTTTTAGCTGCATAGGCAGAAAACTCGTCAAACGAGGCAAAGATTTTTTTGATAGTATTTCCTTCAATAAGCAAAAAAGAATTTTTTAGCACCTTCATTTCATCATCCATTGTTATAGCAGTGCCATTTTTGATCAAAGTTGTTTCCATTTCGTCATCCTTCCTCGTTACTTTTTAGCAATTCAAGAGGATGAAAAATTTTTCAGATAGAACTTTCTCATCCTCTTAATATCACCAGGAGCGATCTCTTGCGGCATCCCCAGATTAAAAGCATAAAAAGCAATCTGTGCTGCTTTTTCCACCACCTGGCAAATTTTTAAAGCTTCCGCCAGTGTTGCCGCAACCCCAACTAAGCCATGCCTAGCTAATAGAACTGCACTTCTATCTCCTAAACTCTGGATACAGTTTTTGGCTAACTCAGCAGAACCTGATAAGGCATAATCAGCTACTTTTACCTGCCCGCCATTTACCTGCGCGAGTTCTTCCACGATAACCGGGATAGGCTTCTGCACAGCGGCAAAAACAGTGGAAAATATGCTATGTGTATGTATTATAGCTAATACATCAGAACGCTTTAAATATATTTCCTTGTGTAAAAGATATTCTGAAGACGGCTTATGGGGTCCTTGCAAAACTCTACCCTCAAAATCCAGCACCACCATGTCAGAGTGTTCCAGAGAAAAATAATCCAACCCACTAGGTGTAATTATCATCCTATCTTCCCCTGCCGGACGAACACTAACATTACCACAAGAGGCAGAAACTAATCCTTGCTCTTTGGTAGCTCGGGCAATGGATAAAACCTGTCTCTTATGTTTCTCCAGAAACATTTTCTTCACTCCCTCTTAAACAAAGTAGTAATCTTTTCCCTATCAGGATGCCTGAGCAATCCCTTCTCGGTAATTATAGCCGTTACCAAAGAGGCTGGGGTAATATCAAAAGAAGGATTAAACACGCCTACCTCTTCTGGGGCAATTTGCACCTCCCCAAGGTAAGACAATTCTTTGGCGGCTCGCTCTTCGATTGGAATCTGTGAAGCCTTTTCTAAGCTCAGATCAAAAGATGACAGTGGCGCTGCCACATAGAAAGGAATTTGATGTTCTTTAGCCAACACAGCCAAAGAATAAGTGCCAATCTTATTAGCCACATCACCGGCTGCAGTTATTCTATCCGCCCCAACTATTACTAAGTCTAACATTTTTTTGTACATTAAGTACCCAACCATATTATCAGTAATCAACGTTACCGGAATTTTATCCTCCATCAGTTCCCAGCAGGTTAATCTTGCTCCTTGCAAAAAAGGCCTGGTTTCACAAGCATAGACCATTTTCACTTTTCCAACCGCCTGCCCGGCACGCACTACGCCCAGAGCAGTGCCAAAGCCAGCAGTAGCTAACGCTCCAGCATTACAATAAGTCAAAATCCTCGCTACGGTAGGCAAAACAGATATGCCATGCTTACCTATACTTTTATTGGCAGCCAAATCTTCTTGCCTTATCAAATCGGCTTCTTCTGTCAAGACATTAACAACTTGCGCAATTTTTAAATCTTCCGGCATTACCTTGTCTAGCATTCTCTCTAACGCCCAAACCAAATTTACCGCTGTCGGACGAGTTTCTTTCAGATGCTGGGCAGCGTCCTCAAGATAACTACGCATACTACGCATACCCTGCAAAGAAGAATCGGACAAACTCTCTCTGCAAGCTGCAGCCGCCATAACCAGACCATAGGCCGCCACAACCCCAATAGCCGGAGCTCCCCGCACAACCATATCTCGTATAGCCGCAGCAACTTCCTCATAGGTTTTACATATTACTCTTTCCTGACGCAGTGGCAGTTTTCTTTGATCTAACAAAATTAAAACGCCCTCTTGCCAGATTATATGGTTCATATAATAACCCCCAATATATACTAGCAAAAGCAACTAACCTACGTTTAATCAGTTATCAGTTACCAGTTACCAGTTAATTATTGTATAACAAATTGGAAAATCGTAACCTCCGTAATCCTCGTAATTTCTGTCAACTGTCAACTAATAAATGGCTATCAATTTCGGATTTCTGAATATTTACTTGCAAGGCAAATTAGTCGCCTTGGCAATATAATCAGCTGCACCAACATAACTGTCGCTACAATCACAAGCAAGCTCATTAGGGAGAGTACGTATAAACTGCTGCATTATTTTTTTAACGTTACCTATATTAGAAGCCATAGCTTCTAGAACTTCTTGATGTGTCAACTTTTCCGTCGAAATACCAGCGGCAAAATTTGTTACTAGGGCTATCGTGTTATAACACAAACCTAATTCCCTTGCTAAAACAACTTCCGGCACACCGGTCATCCCCACCAGGTCAGAGCCCCACTGCCGAAACATTTTTATCTCTGCCGGCGTCTCAAAGCGCGGTCCTTCCGCACAAACATAGGTAGCTTCAGAATGCAACTTTATGTTTAAGTCTTTAGCCACCACACCTAAAATCTTTCTCATTTCTAGGCAATAGGGCTCAGTAAAATCCGTATGTACAACCCCTTCTTCGCCACCATCATAGTAGGTACTCTTTCTGTCTTTGGTAAAATCAATAAACTGGTTCACTAAGGCTAGGTGACCTGACTTCATCGCCGGATTTAAAGACCCTACCGCTGCCGTAGCTAAAACTCTTTGTACGCCAAGTTTTTTCAAAGCAGCTATGTTCGCATGATAATTAATTTTATGCGGCGGCACACTGTGCTTTGAGCCATGCCGCGAGAGGAAAACTACTTCCTTACCAGCATATCTGCCTGTTACAACCGGCACCGGTGACCCATAAGCAGTTTCAACTGCAATTTCCTGCAAATCACTAAGCATATCCGGGTCATAAACACCCGTTCCACCAATAATAGCCAATTTCATTTTTTCACTCTCCTTCTTATCCAGTGTGTTACTAGTCGCTTAGCATACACATTCGCAAATATGGCAACACATACGATATATATAAGAACTCTCTGACAGGATAACAGGATGGAGAAGATTCTCACTCATCTCGTATATCCTGTTATCCTGTCAAAAGACAGTGCCAATTTATAAATCAGAGCACTTGCTCACTAATCTACTTGCTAACCTTCCCAACTGGAAAGATACTTTTCCTGTTCACTACTAAGAGAATCTATAGCCACACCCAAAGTCTTCAACTTCAAACGAGCGACACTTTTATCCAGCTCTGCTGGGACATTTAATACTGCCGCTGGTAGTTTCTTTTTGTTCTGCTGTAAATACTCCAAGGATAAAGCCTGCAGAGCAAATGAAAGATCCATTATTTCAGCTGGATGACCATCACCGGCCGCTAAATTAACCAGTCGCCCTTCAGCTAAAAGATATATTGATTTTTTATCACTCAGCTGGTATTCAACAATATTTTTCTTACCTTTTTTTACTTTCACTGCCATATCTTGCAGAGCATCTTTATTGATTTCCACGTCAAAATGCCCGGCGTTACAAATAATAGCTCCATCTTTTAGCTCTTTAAAATGCTCCCTGCCTATGGCACTTTTGCAACTGGTTACCGTAACAAAAATATCTCCTAAAGGGGCAGCAGAAAGCAAAGGCATTACCCTATACCCATCCATAACTGCTTCTACCGCCTTGATAGGATCAACTTCCGTTATAATAACATTAGCGCCTAACCCCTTTGCTTTACTTGCTACACCTTTGCCGCACCAGCCATATCCCACAATAACTACATTTTTTCCTGCTATCAACAGATTGGTAGTCCGCATGATACCATCCCAGACAGATTGCCCTGTACCATAGCGGTTATCAAAAAGATACTTGCAGTAAGCATCATTTACGGCCATCATAGGAAACTTTAGCACATTACTTTGTTCCATGGCTCTTAATCGTAAAACACCCGTAGTTGTCTCTTCTGCGCCACCAATTATATTTTTCAACAAATCTTCTTTTTCTTTCTTGTGCAACAAAGAAACCAGATCTCCACCATCATCGACAATCAAACTAGGTCTGTTTTCCTGCAACATAACCTCCAAGAAGTTATCATATTCTTCAGCGGAGGCATCATACCAAGCAAAAACATCTACGCCAGACTCAGCTAGAGCTGCTGCCACATCATCCTGCGTTGACAAGGGGTTGCTCCCGGCAATCGCTACCCGGGCACCACTAACAGCCAAAACCTGGCACAGATACGCTGTTTTAGCTTCTAAATGCAGGCATATAGAAATATTTATCCCTTCAAACGGCTTTCTGTCCTGATATTCTTTCGCCAATGCACCTAAAACAGGCATATGTTTTTTAACCCAGTCAATTTTTGCCCTACCTTTCGGGGCTAATTTTTCATCTCTAATCATACTCAACGCATCTCACCTTCTTTCTAATATTTTTACATTTATCCTGTTTCTAAACTTCGTTATTTTAGGCAATATTCCTGCCGCTAGTCAAGCACATTTAACTATTTATGTTTCAATCCTTTATCTCACCTTACCCCTTCTTTTGCCATCACTAAAAAAAACAGCACCCTCTCAAGGATACTGCTTAATATCAAAATGGTGCGAGAGGGGGGATTTGAACCCCCACACCCATACGGGCACTAGGTCCTGAACCTAGCGCGTCTGCCGTTCCGCCACTCTCGCCGAAACTCTCTCACGCAGTTATTATAATCTATGTTCAGCTAAATGGCAATACTCTTTGAAAAAAAGGCGTTGTCTACTTGCAGTGCTTAACGTTTCAACAAATCAATAAATTCAGCTACACTAAAACCCGCCACAGAAATTAAATCTCTTATCGCACCACACATTCCTCCTGCGGCAGGATTATGAAGAGGTATGCTTACAGTTTTTCTGTTGGCATGCTTTAAAATAATATGCGAATCAGTCTGCTGATCAAAGTAATAACCAGCACATTCAAAGGCTTTGATTATTTCCTTAGTAGAAGCTGGGAAAACGGATGTCACTTATACAATCACCTCCACTGATGTAATACATGAATTGCTACAAATTTTTGTGTTTTGCGATTTGTCGACCCAAAAACAGCATGAAAAATTTTTCTTCTGCGATACTCACAAATATTACATACTTGCATTTTACAGCCATATATCAGCACTGATCTCCGATAACATATAAAAAATGACGAGAGCTACTGAAACACTCGTCATTACTGTGTTTTAGGTGGTGAGCCATGAAGGATTCGAACCTTCGACACCCTGATTAAAAGTCAGGTGCTCTACCAACTGAGCTAATGGCTCACGTTCTGGCTGGGGCGGAAGGGTTCGAACCTTCGCATGCAGGATCCAAAATCCCGTGCCTTACCGCTTGGCTACGCCCCAAGAAGTATGGTGGAGAGGACTGGATTCGAACCAGTGAAGGCTGAGCCAACAGATTTACAGTCTGCCCCCTTTGGCCAACTTGGGTACCTCTCCAAATTCATAACTATAGATTAAATGATAATATCCAGTTGGAGCCGATGATGGGACTCGAACCCGCAACCTGCTGATTACAAATCAGCTGCTCTGCCAATTGAGCTACATCGGCCAGCACCCCAAAAACGTAATCCCTAGTATAGCTCATTTTAAAGCTCCAGTCAATACCACATAAAAGATTTTTTTGACCGATTTTAAACAAACAGAACAATAATTATTCTTGTTTAAAACTCTTCACTTCCCATTTATCCACTTGTTTATATCAACATTATAACTCATTAATTCCGCAGAGTCAAAAAACAAATTTATTTCCCTGGCTGCACTCTTCGGAGAATCGGATCCGTGTACAACATTGTTTCCCATATAAAGAGCAAAATCACCCCGGATAGTTCCAGGATCAGCCTGCAGGGGGTCTGTTTTTCCCATCATGGTACGAACTGTTTTCACAGCTTCTAACCCTTCCCAAACCATAGCTACTACCGGAGAGGAAGTTATAAAGCCAACAAGCTCCTGAAAAAAAGGCTTGCTCTTATGTTCTGAGTAATGCTTAGCAGCCAACTCCGGGGTAATCTGCATCAATTTTAATCCCACCAGTTGAAATCCTCTTTCTTCAAAACGGGTTATTATTTTCCCGACCAATTTACGCTGCACACCATCGGGTTTAACCATAACAAAGGTACGTTCCATGAATTTATCTCCTCTCGTTTTTATTAATAGGTTGTTAAAGGATTATTATCTGCAATAATACGGCTCTCACTATCACGAATTTTACGTATATCTTTAGGAACAGCAAATATGCCACTATGCGTTTCTCCATCGTAATATTTTAAATCATCAATATGCCTCTTTTTTAAGATATCATCAATAACAGCAGCTTTTAAACTTAAAGGGTCTTTACCTCGTGAAGCAGTAATGAATCCCCAGTTTACATCGTATGATGGAATAAAGGAGGCATATGACCTTATTTGAGAAAAAGCTGTTTTCAAAGTATTATAAACAGCACTATGACATTCCAGCAGTTTAGGATTAAAAGAACCTGCCTGCAAAGCCAGTATAGACTCTTCGGACATTTTGCCTGCTAGTATCTGAAAAAACTCTTTTGTAAAAAGCAAATAAGACGGACCGCCATCTATAGGCTCGGTTAAATCCATAAAGATAATATCCCACTTTTCTTGCATATTATTAATAAACTCCCTGGCATCCATAAAAACTGTTTGTACCCGAGAATCTTTAAATGCACCTGCGCTCCAAGCAGGCAAGTATTTCTGGCAAATCTCAATAACTTCCTTGTCTAGATCAACCATTACTACTTTTTTTACAGAAGGGTGTTTCAGGATTTCTCTTAAAGCTGCACCTTCTCCGCCGCCAAGAACCAAGATTTTTTCAGGCTTATCATGCAAAACCATAGCTGGATGAATGAGAGTTTCATGATAAATATATTCATCATGTTGCGCAGACTGTATTTTCCCATCTAAAACTAGACAACGACCGTAAAAATCTGTTTCTATTATTTCTACGAACTGGTACCGAGTTTGTCCACTATAAATATAGCGGCTTATACCATGCATATGTGCTTGGGTAGGATGAGTAAATTCTATGAACCATTTCCATGCAGGTGCTTTCACTAAAAAAGTACCTCCTACAAATTCGCTGCTGGCTTATGAGAAACAGCAGAATCAAAAATACCACGTTTAATCTCTTTGCCAGTCATATTTTGCGCAAATAAATGTTTTTTAATATAATTACAAGAAGCCCAAGGATCTACAGTATCACCACAGGTAAAAACATCAACAGCAGCATAGCCTAACTCAGGCCAAGTGTGAATTGTCAGATGTGACTCAGAAATAACAACCACGCCGCTAATTCCTTGTGGGTTAAACTGGTGGAAAGCAACTTCTCTAACTTCAGCTCCTGCTTCCAAAGCAGCCTTAACCATAATATCCTCTACCATTTTTATATCATTTAAAAGGTGGGGGGGGCAATCATAGAGTTCAGCCAAAACATGACGACCTAAAGCGTACACTGACCTTCCTCCTCTCAGAGAATCAAAATACCAAATTAAATTCTACCAAATTTAAGAGAAATGTCAATGATTATTTTTAAAAGGGGCAGATGTTTTAATGTTTGCTTTGGCATAAGTGCGACTAACCTCTTGAATTTCAACCTCTACTGTCTCTCCTACATGGGATCCTCCAGCATGAACATCCAGAACGAAACCATTTATCCTGGCAATCCCGTCGTAGGGATTATTAACATGAGGTTCTGCAATTTTTACCTGGTATGTTTTTCCTTTTTCTACAGGATAGGCAAACTTTTCCACTTCTTGCAATGTGCCTAGCATCAAAATCTGGTATTTCTCTACATGAATACTATCTGAGCCACGCATGAAAATATTTTTGCCTGTATCTTCCTCCATTTTTTTAAGATAAAGACCACTGCTGCCAATAAGAAGAGCAGCTACACTGGCATGAACTTCTACAAGGATAGCTTCTGCTTCTTCCTGTTCCAGAATATCCTTTATTTCTTTTTCGATACGGGTAGCAGCTACTGCCGCCGTAAGAACTTTCCCTTTCCCACCACAATACGGGCATTCCTGTTGTAAAAAATCATCAATCCCCTGCCTGACCTTCTTGCGAGTCATCTCCACCAGCCCTAGAGATGTAAAACCTAAAACATGTGCTCTTGTCCGATCTTCCTTGAGTTTATTTTTTAGCATTTTAATAACCTGCTCACAATGAGTCTCTTTGCTCATATCAATAAAATCTATTATGATAATCCCACCTATATCTCTCAAGCGAACCTGACGAATAATTTCTTCTGCTGCTTCTAGATTAGTTTTTATAATAGTATCCGCCAAAGTTTTTTTACCGGTATATTTACCGGTATTTACATCTATAACTGTCAAAGCTTCCGTCTGGTCTATAATCAAATAGCCACCACATTGCAGCCAGACCTTACGTGAAAGAGATTTTTCAATTTCCTTTTCGACACCATAAACTTCAAAAATGGGTCTCTTACTTTGATGCAGGAATACTTTATCTTTGAGAGCAGGGGCAATATAGCTCAATGCTTCCATTGTTCTAGCAAATTCATGCGGAGTGTCGACCACAAATTTAGCAATATCTTCTGTAAAAAGATCTCTAATAATACGGCATGTTAAATCTAGGTCATGATGTAAAAGTGAAGGAGCTTTGTTCTGATGATACTTCTCCTGCATGCGAGACCACAATCTTAACAGAAATTTTAGATCCTGCTGCAAAGTCTTTTTGTTCTTATTTTCTGCCGCAGTTCGTATAATTACACCCATAGAATCAGGAATTATTTCAGCAGCAATATTTTTCAGTCTATCTCTTTCTTTTTGGTTTTCGATACGACGGGAAACAGCAATCTGATCGACAATAGGCATAAGGACCATGTAGCGCCCGGGAATAGTAATTTGCCTAGTTAAGCGAGCTCCTTTACTGCCAAAAGGCTCTTTCATCACCTGCACTAAAAGCTCTTCTTTACGTCGCAGCAAACGACCAATAGTAGGTTTTTCCCCAGTAATTTTGACTGTCAGAGCATCATCCAAATACAGAAAAGCATTGCGTTCTAGACCAATGTCAAGAAATGCAGCCTGCATTCCCGGCAAAACATTTTCAACAACTCCTTTGTATATATTTCCCACAATTCGCTGATACACCGGTCTCTCCAGATATATTTCCACTAAGCGACCGTCTTCCAAAACTGCCACCCTAGTTTCTTTGTTGTCACAATTAACGATTATCTCCTTCTTCACTTATTTTACCTTCCTCTCATACATACTGGCATAGGCCAAAAACTAATATTTATCAATAAGCGCAGCAACGAAAATTAGCTGATGTAATACCGCTTATCAGTTTACAGTTTACAGGGGTTACGAAGGTTATGAGTTCACGGTTCAAAGTTCACAGTTAAGTGCTCTGTATTCTTCATATGGATTCAACTGAGTTTACCCCATTGACTACGCTCAGGGTAAACTCAGTTGAATGGGTTAGAAGTTGGAGGTGGCTCGTTACTCAACCATGAACCATGAACCTCGAACCGTGAACCCATGAACTCGGTTATCTCTGAACCCATTCGACTACGCTCAGAGCAGGCTCTTGAACCTTCGCAACCCTCGTAGCCCTCGTAACCACTGTAAACTGTTAACTGTAAACTGTTAACTGTTAACCGTGAATGGTGTCCATAATTTTTCTTCCTCTTTTATAAAAAGTTCCTGGCGACAGATACTGCTTTCTCCTGTTATCCCCATAGCCACCAGAACTTCTGCCGGATGCACAGATCCCTGACTACCTATCTTTAAAAGCATCTCTAATAGTATTATCTGGTTCTGATTCTCGACTTCTGCCTCTTCCTTTATTCGCAAATTATAAATGTAAGGCTTAATATCTCTCTTCACCAAACCTTTTTTTGTTTTTTTTATTCCTGTAAGCTGAGATGCATCAAGAATAAGAGATACTTGCTCTTTGATTATTTCCTGTTCTGCAGATAACATCTTGACTGTATAAAGAGCTGCATTGACAACAGACATCAAAGATTTCTGTTTTTCGGAAATCTCCTGTCCCTCTATTATTTTTATCCCTGTCGGTAATGATTCGTTCAAAGAAGCACTGATTACAGCAATAGTTTCTCTTGCCTCTAAGCTCAAATCAAGATACTCCCCTATACTGGCAATACCAACAGAAAGAGGAGCCGCAAAAGCAAGACGCGGCTGGGGATTGAATCCTTGTGTGTAGGCCACTGGGATTCTTGCTCGCCGTAAAGACCGGATAAAAGTCCTCACCAGATCCAAATGAGAAAGAAAACGACAAGTTGCTTCCTTGGTATATTTTAATCTTACTCTCAATACTTCACACTCACCTCTTCATCTTTTCATCTCGTCATCTTCAAAACTTACTCCTAAGCAATACTCTTTTTGCAAAAATTTTTTACTTGCACCGCTTTCCAGATGATCCCAAGGCAAGGGAGTTGTTAAATCGGTAAATCCTGTTGTATAGTCTAGGGGTTCTATCTTCTCCGCCTGAAAAGCTTGCAACCACTTTTCTAGGCTAAAGCGTTCTGTCCAGCTGTCAAATTTACAACCAGCCTGAAAGGCTTTTAAAATTACTCCAGACAGTCGCCTGTCTCCACGAGCAAGAACGGCTTCCAAAAAACTGGTATCAGGATCATGCCAGTTGTATTTAAGACCTCTCCCGCGCAAGTGCTTTTGCAAATAAGTCTGCTTTTGCTTCATTTCTTCCCTACTTATCTGCGGCGCCCACTGAAAAGGTGTATGCGGCTTGGGAACAAAAACAGCTGTATTCACTGTTATTTTTGCTCTATTCCCCACAATTTTTCGTCCCAGCCTTAAAATTCTTTGTACAAGATCAGCAATGCCAGCTAAATCTTCTTCTTTTTCTGTTGGCAACCCAATCATGAAATAAAGTTTAACAGTATCCCAGCCAGATTTAAAAGCTTCTTCCAGCGTATCGAAAATATCTTGCTCCGTAATATTTTTGTTGATAACATCTCGCAATCGTTGTGTTCCCGCTTCGGGAGCAAAAGTAAGACCGCTTTTTCGCACTTTCCTGGTTTTCCTAGCCAGCTGCAAGGAGAAACTATCTAGGCGTAAGGAAGGCAAAGACAAATTTACCCTCTGTCCTGCCAGTTCTCGAGAAAGATTATCTATTAACTCTAAAATACAAGGATAATCACCAGAACTCAAAGAAGAGAGCGACAGTTCTTCATAGCCGCTGCTTTGCAACAAGCTATGTGCCATCTTTTGCAGCCGCTCCGGAGAACGATGCCGAACAGGACGATAAATAATGCCAGCCTGACAAAAACGACAACCCCTGCCGCAACCCCGAAAAAGCTCCAGCACAATTCTGTCGTGAACAATATTCATGTAGGGTACTATAAATTTTTCAGGATAAGGAGAAGAATCCAAATCCTGCACAAAAACTTTTTTTATTCTGGCAGGGATTCCTTCGACGATAGGTCTGGTAGCTAAAAACTTACCGCTCTCTGTATAACTGTCCTGATACAGGGAGGGAACGTAAAAACCGGGAAGCAAAGCCACTTTCGTTAAAAATTCCTGACGATTCTCTTTTTTCTCCTGATAAAAACTTTTATAAAGCTGCAGAAAATCAACAAATGCCTCTTCGGCTTCTCCAAGCAAAAAAACCTCAAAAAAAGGTGCAATCGGCTCCGGGTTAAAAGCACCAGGCCCCCCTGCTATAACCAATGGATCATTTTCTTGGCGTTCAGCAGCCAATATGGGTATTTGTGCTAAATCCAGCATATTTAAGATATTAGTGTAGCTTAACTCATACTGAAGTGTGAAGCCTAAAATGTCAAATTCCCGGGCTGGTCTTTTGTTTTCCAAGGAAAACAAAGGCAACCCCTGCTGCCTCAACATATTTTCCATATCTGTCCAAGGTGCATAAACTCTTTCTGCCAGCATATCCTCATAACTGTTTATTATACTGTACAATATCTTTAATCCCAAGTGGGACATGCCAATTTCGTAAGTATCTGGGAAAGCCAGCAAAACCCGCACCGCTGCCCTGTCAAACTCCTTTATAACTGCGTTCCACTCATCACCCAAATAACGGGTCGGCTTGCTTATATGGGGAAGTAATTTTTCTATATCTTTTTCTAGCGACGGCAAAATGCTTTTTCCTCCTTGCTACTTTATTAGTTTCCCCACTCTTAAGGAAATACCTTCTTGTAAAACTTTTTCAATTATTTCTGTCTCCGATATTATTTTAACAACTTCCTGAGTTTCGTCCAAAATCAGTACCAAATGATACTTCTTTGGTCTGAAAAGGTTTACTATTTCTTTCAAAGAGGCATCTTCTCTAACCGCCAAATACACTACAGGCAAGACTTTATTCTCTTCAAAGTCTTCTCTTTTACGAATTAAATAGCGAATAAAGCGGTAAACAACATTTTGCTCTTCCCTAGCAACAGCGAACAGCAAAAACAAACCAACTATAAAAAGACTAGGATCGACCTCCTCACTGAAAAGGAAAAACAAGCCGACCACCAGCAAAAGCCAAGCAAAAAACTTAGCAAGATGCAAGCTATATTCAGTCGCTTTTCTAAAACCGAAAGAAGGGGCAAGGGTTGCCCGCAAAATCCTGCCACCATCCAAAGGTAAAGCCGGTAGCAGGTTAAACAAACCTAGCATAAGGTTTAAGCGCACAAAAAAAAGGAGACTCGCTCCTGTATAAATATTATTGCTATATAAAACCAATGCTGCTCCGGCTAAAATAAAGTTGGCAACAGGTCCAGCTAAAGCCACATTTTTTTCTGCCTGTGAATCCAACTCCAAGGGTCCTTCTAGTTTAGCCACACCGCCAAAGGGATATAGCTCAATTCCTTTGATTTCCAGACCAAATCCTCTAGCTACCAGAACATGAGCAAGCTCGTGCAAGAAGATAACCGTAAAATGCAGCAGAGTCTCTAGCAAATACCCTCCCAAAGCAGCCACCACAAGAACAAGTAAAAAAAAAGGGTTGAAAGTCAGGGGAATACCGCTTATTTTACCCAGACGCACTACGTTTCTCCCCTCTCTACTCTTCGGGTAGCACTTCTCTGGGATTTACAGGTCTGTCGTTTATCCTTACTTCAAAATAAAGAAAAGCTTTTTCCCCGTCCTTTCGAGAGGCAATAGAAGCTATTTTGTCTCCTTGTTTTACTTTGTCTCCTTTCTGTACTTTTATATCATTAATACAAGCATAAAAAGTTTCTAACCCTTCTCCATGATTCAGTAAAAGTCCCTGCCCATAATCTAAATAATCTTCTAAAGAAACTACTACCCCATCTAGAGCTGCCAGCACAGAGCTGCCGGGGGGAGCTGCCAGTTCAATCCCATAATGCATTTCAGCACCTTGTACAGGATGTTCCCTTATACCGTAATCAGCAAGAACCATAGCCCCTAAAACAGGTAAAGTCATTTTCTTCTCCGAGCTTTTTTGTTCTTCTGTAAAAGAAATAATGTTGTTTTCAACAAGTGATTGCCCTCGTATAGAATTAAAGGTAGCAACCGCCCGATCAGGAAGACCTGTCATATCCATGTTCCATACCACTAGATTGTAAAAACTGTCTCCTAAATTGTTTGCTGCTGGGATATTAAAAATATTCACCAGCAACACAAGCAAAATAATAATTAGACAACTCATGACTTTAAGAAAAAGGTGTTGGTGCATTTCTTTAAAAACAGTGTAAGGATAACTTTGCAGGAAAGATTTTTTTTCAAGAATTTCTGCTTCCATAAACCAGGGTTCAATTTCCTCTTCTCTACCGTTCATATTATTCATTTTTTCCCGCAAAATGGCTCTAGGAACAAAACTACGTTTTTTTCTCTTCATTTTCTCACTCCTAAACTCCAAATAAACTTCTTACTACTCACTTACTCACTTATTCACTTACTCACTTAGTCACTTAGTCACTTAGTCACTTAGTCACTTAGTCACTTAGTCACTTA
>CAZIRG010000013.1:0-18271 GCA_964541505.1 uncultured Syntrophomonadaceae bacterium
TTTGACCGAGCGATAGCTAAGGGAGTTATTGTACTGCTCTCAAGATTTGAGCACCAATAATACTGGATGTGAGAAGTTGGAAATTGGAAGTTGGAAGTATACCCTGAGCATAATCGAACGGATTGGACGAGGTTTTGGAAAAGCCCTCGGAAGAATAAACTTTGGTAACTCCTGGTGTTTTTTCTAACCTCTAACCTCCCACTTCCCACCTCCAATATACGTGGTGTTGCTGTAGCAGCAAGGCTCAAGTAGTTACGATATTACTTTTTATTGTCATTCCGGTGGGTATAATGAGGTAGAAGAATGGGCGAGATTCTATTTCCTGTATCTACACCTTCTTTTTCCAGTGTTTTATGAAAAGTAGTAACATGCTCTAAGCTTAAGCCGCTATTGTAGTAATCATCCAAGGTCGCTGCCGCATGGATACCTGCTCTGCGACCAAAAACTAAAATATCTAAAAGAGAGTTGCCCATCAAACGATTCCGCCCGTGTACACCCCCAGCACATTCTCCGGCCACATAAAGGTTTTTTACTTCCGTTTGTGCATTTTCATTTATCAATAATCCACCATTTTGGTAGTGAAGGGTGGGATAAATCAACATAGGATCTTTGGTGATATCAACTCCAAACCGGTTAAACTGGCGATACATAGCTGGAAGTTCTGCTAAAATTGTTCCTTTGCCGTGAATTATGTCAATCATTGGAGAATCTAGCCAGACTGCTTGATGTCCGGCAGGAGTAGGGATACCGTTTTTTTTCTCAACACACTCTCTGATGATAGCAGAAGATTCTATATCCCGTGCCTCCAGATGATAAACAAATTGTTCCCCATGAATATTGATTGGTTCGGCACCTAGACCTCTCACCTTTTCAGTTACCAGCAACCCCAAAATTTGCAAAGGATAAACCGCTCCTGTCGGATGATATTGAATTGTATCCATAAAGGCCAATCTGGCTCCGACCCTGTAGCCCATAACCAGACCATCAGCTGTTGCGCCATAATGATTGGTGGTTGGGAATCCTTGGTAATGAAGACGACCCGAACCTCCTGTAGCCATGATAACTTTCTTGGCTCTTACAACAGCATACTCCTCGGTTTCCATATTACAGATAACAGCTCCGGCACAAGTCCCCTCGCTATCTAAAAGAAGCTCTACAACAGAACAAAATTCGATTATTTCAATGTTTTTATTTATTACTTCATCTCTAAGCGTACGCATAATTTCAGCACCTGTATAATCACGTGCCGAATGCATCCGCTTACGTGAAGTGCCACCGCCATGTGCTGTTTTCATTATACCATCTTTGTTTTTATCAAACATAGTGCCCATATCCTCCAGCCATTTAACAATAGATGGAGCATCATTAGTTAATGCTCGGACAAGTTCGGGCACATTTTGAAAGTGTCCCCCTCCTATTACATCGAGATAATGAATAGCAGGAGAATCATTAGACTTATCTGCTGCCTGAATGCCTCCTTGGGCCATCATTGTGTTGGCGTCACCAAAACGCAATTTAGTTACTACCAGAACATTTGCTCCAGCTGCGTGAGCAGTTAATGCTGCCGCAGCTCCAGCACCGCCACCACCAATAATCAGAACGTCTACATCGTAAGCAATCTGTTTTAAATCTATATTTACATTTTCCAAAATGCTCCGAGACTCTATTACATCAGCCAATTCATGAGGAACTCGATTTCCAGCATTAACACCTATTTTTAAAGAGCGCATACTAGTTTCAATATAATCAGGATGAAACTTTTGTAAAACATCTTCTTTTTGATCTGGAGTCATCCTTGGAAAAGGATTGCCTACTCTTTTTGAACGTGTTTCTTCAACTTTTTTTATAAGTTCTCTTAACTGGGGTGTATAAGCCATCGGTACCTACCTCCCATCAAAAAAGATTATTCTATCTCTCTGTTATTATACAACTTCTTTAATTCAGCCGTATCTTTTAACATAAGTTCATCCAGTTCCTGATCATATTTACCATCTTTTATTTCTACTACTCTATCTTTTAAATGAAGAGCAGGTGGAGCAATATGCCTGGCGTAAAGCCTTCTAGCTAAAATACCTATATTATACTGTACCATCTGCGCTGGGCAGCGAGCAGCACAGAGACCACACATCACACAGTCAAAAGATTCGTCAGCAGCTCTCTGAATATCACCGCGTATAGCATAATTAACATACTGCATAACATTTAAGTCCTGTGGACATACTTTTGTACAGGAATTACAACCCAAACATCGGTAACCTTCAGGATAAAACTCCATAATCTGAAAGCCTTCCGACTTTAACTCATTTATGTCATAAATTGCTTTTTGAGCTGGGAAAAAGGGGATTTGGGTAAGATACATTTCTGGTTCTACTTTGGTCTGGCAAGCTAAGCCAACTTTCAGCTCATAATCTCCAGAAATTCTATATACTGTGGCACAGGCCCCACAAAAACCGGCCCGGCAGCCACATCCTCGCACCAGGCGGTACCCTGCATATTCCATGGCATTCATGATTGTCAAAGCCACGGGAACTTCATATTTTTTACCCATAATGTAAATAGTTGCCGTTTCTACTTCTATAACCATTTTTTAGCCTCCTTTTACTTCCATTTGAAATACGATGATTTTATCACACTTAAATCATACTAATCATTGTAAATCAAAGGTCCAATATCTTTTTAAAGAGAAATTTTTTACTTACTTAGTCTCTTTCTCAGTAACTACAGCGCATATTTCTTGCTACCGTCAATATAAAGATCGTTACCGTAAATATCATTTATAACTGTAGCTGGAAAATTTTCTACTTCTATTCTCCGTATGGCTTCGGCCCCTAACTCCTCATAAGCAACAATTTCTGATTTTTTAATAGTCCTAGCCAAAAGAGCTGCTGCTCCTCCTACTGCAGCCATATAAACAGCTTTGTTTTTCTGCAAAGCATCCTTAACCGCCTGGCTTCTGTTACCCTTGCCTATAAGAACTTTTACCCCTTGTTGCAGGATAGCAGGGGTATAGGTATCCATGCGACCGCTAGTGGTAGGTCCTGCAGAACCGATCACCTGCCCTGGTTTTGCTGGTGTTGGTCCCACATAATAAATAACTTGCCCTTTAAACTCTACCGGCAAATCCTGACCATTATCAATTAGTTCAACCAATCGTTTGTGAGCAGCATCCCTAGCTGTATAAATAATACCTGTTATCAGCACACTGTCTCCAGCTTTCAGATCCTTGACAGTTTCATCTGTCAAGGGAGTGGTAATTTTTTTAGCTGTCATCACTTTCCCTTCCTTTAATTAAAATTAAATTTCCCTCTCCAAATGTCTGGCAGCATGACAGTTAATATTTACAGCTACCGGCATGCTGGCAATATGACAGGGATAAGTTTCTATATGAACTGCTAAGGCCGTGTTTCTGCCACCAAAACCTTGGGGGCCTATGCCTAATTTATTGATTTTTCCCAATATTTCTTCTTCAATTTCTGCATAAAGAGAACTAGAATTAATTTCTCCTAGAGGACGCAAAAGAGCCTTTTTGGCTAGATACGCCACTTTCTCAAAAGTGCCACCGATACCTACTCCCACCACCAGAGGAGGACACGGATTTGCTCCGGCAGTTTTCACCTGCTGCACAACAAAATCTATTATCCCTTGCCTGCCGTCAGCAGGTTTCAGCATTTTGACAGCACTCATATTTTCGCTGCCACCACCTTTTGGGGCAATAGTCAACTTAACTTCATCTCCAGGTACTATATCAATATGTATTACAGCTGGAGTATTATCTTTAGTATTTACACGTTCTAAAGGATCGCTTACTATGGATTTTCGCAAATATCCTTCTTGGTATCCTTGTCGTACTCCCTCATTGATAGCTGTTTTTAAATCACCTCCTACCAAGCGTACTTCCTGGCCTATATCTGCAAAAATAACAGCAAAACCAGTATCCTGACACATAGGAACCTGTTCCTCACGGGCAATGTTAGCATTTTCAATAAGCTGCTCCATAGCATCTTTACCTGCAGTAGATTCTTCTGTAGCCAAGGCTTTTTTAAAAGCTCTCATGACATCTTCTCCTAAATTGCAATTAGCATCGATGCACATTTTTTTGATAACCCGACGTATTTCATCCACCCTTATTTCACGCATACTTTCCCCTCCTTTAATGCTTTAATGTAATGGTAAGGACACACATCTCCTTTTAAGGGGATGTGTGTCCCCCTTCTATCTTGGTAGAGAGGTGTGCCTCTCTACTTATACCTCCACCTGAGTATTATTTCTTCTTAACCTGGCAAATTCCTGCTAGAATGAAAAAATTATTATAATTTTTAACATAATTCTAATATTTATATTTTCTTTTTTAGTATTTCATTTACGATTTGGGGATTGGCCTGCCCTTGCGTAGCTTTCATTACTTGCCCGACCAAAAACCCAAAAGCTTTTTTCTTTCCTTGGCGATATTCCTGAACAGGCTGAGGATTATTTTGAATAACCTCCTTGACTATATCTTCTAATAGTGAAAGATCACTGATTTGCTTTAAACCTTTTTCGTCTACTATGGTGGCAGGTCTTTTGCCTGTTGTAAATGACGCTTTGAAAATATCTTTAGCTATTTTACCGCTGATAGTTCCTTTTTCTTGCAAAATAAGAAGCTCAGCCAGATAATCAGGCGTGATTTTAAGGTTATCCACCTGCATATTATTGTCTTTTAACAACCTCAATAATTCTCCCATAATCCAGTTAGCTACTACCTTGGCATCAGGGTACAATTTAAGACATTGCTCGAAAAAATCTGCTAGCTTCTTAGAAGAAGTTATAACTCCCGCATCATACGCAGAAAGATTTAGTTCAGCAACAAATCGACTTAAACGAGCGTCAGGAAGTTCTGGCATATTTTCTTGTATTCTGGCAATCCACTGGGAGGAAATCTCAACAGGGGGGAGGTCAGGATCAGGGAAATATCTGTAATCATGCGCTTCTTCTTTGCTACGCATAGAAAAAGTCTGCTGCTTTGTTTCATCAAACCTACGCGTTTCTTGAATTATTTCTTTACCGGCAGTAACCTCTTTTATCTGACGTTTAACTTCATATTCCAGTGCTTTTTCGATAGCTTTAAAAGAGTTCATATTTTTTAACTCGATTTTTGTACCAAATTCTTCACTGCCAAGTGGGCGAATAGATATATTAGCATCGCAGCGCAAACTTCCTTCTTCCATTTTACAATCGGAAACTTCCGTATATTGTAAATATCTCTTTAATTTTTCCAAGTAAAGTCTGGCTTCTTGTGGTGAGCGCATATCGGGTTCAGAAACAATTTCAATTAGCGGTACTCCAGTTCTATTATAATCTACAAACGAATGCTTACCATCTTCACCATGCACCAGTTTACCAGCATCCTCTTCTAAATGAATACGGGTAATACCGATTATTTTTTTTTCTCCTTCTATTTCTATCTCTAAGTGACCGTTTTTAGCCAGCGGTAAATCATATTGTGAAATCTGGTAAGCCTTCGGCAAGTCAGGATAAAAATAATTCTTCCGATCAAATTTGCTATAAGAAGTAAGAGAGCAATTAAGAGCCAAAGCAGCTCGTATCCCTCTGTTTACTACTTCCTCATTGAGTACCGGTAAAACCCCCGGTTGTCCTAAACATACAGGGCAAACATTGCTGTTGGGCTCAGAACCGAAGCTTGTCGAACAAGCACAAAAAATTTTACTTTTGGTCGAAAGTTCAAGATGAACTTCTAGGCCGATGATGGTTTCATATTTTGACATAATCAAACGATAACTCCTTTATTTTGTTCGTAAGCATAGCTTAGTTGTAATATCTTTTCTTCACTGAAAGATGGACCTATTATCTGCAGACCAACTGGGAGTCCTTCGCTATAACCACAAGGTAAAGAGATAGCTGGAAGTCCGGCTAGGTTTACAGGTATGGTGCAAATATCATTTAAGTACATAGTGAGAGGATCCAGAGTCTTTTCACCCATTTTAAAAGCAGTGGTAGGAGTGGTTGGGGTAACCAGCAGATCACACTTGGTAAAGGCTTTATCAAAATCTTCTTTTATTAATGTTCTTACTTTTAAAGCTTTTAAATAGTAAGCATCATAATAACCAGAACTTAAAGCATAGGTGCCCAACATAATCCTTCTTTTTACCTCCGTACCAAATCCTTGACTCCTAGTATTCTGCAAAGACTCCCACAAGTCTTTCCCTTCTAAATGAAGACCATATCTAACCCCGTCATAACGAGCTAAATTTGATGATGCTTCTGCCGGAGCAATGAGATAGTAAGTTGGCAAAGCATATTCCGTATGCGGCAAAGAAATCTCTTGTAGTTCTACACCTAGATTTTTTTCCATCAACTGTAAAGCTTTAGCTACCAGTTTTTTAATTTCCGGATCAATACCTAAAGACATATATTCTTCAGGGATACCTACTTTTAAACCTTTAGTATTTTTTTGCAAACAATCCAGATAATTAGGCAGTTCAGTTTTCAAAGAAGTGGAGTCATATACATCATGGCCACAAATACTGTTCATGATCAAAGCACAATCTCTTACATCTCTGGTCAGCGGTCCTATCTGGTCCAGAGAAGAAGCAAATGCTATTAAACCATAACGCGATACCAATCCGTACGTAGGCTTCATAGCCACTATGCCACAATAAGATGCTGGCTGACGGATAGATCCACCGGTATCAGAGCCAAGTGCAAACGCTGTTTCAAACGCAGCGACAGCAGCAGCAGAACCACCACTGGAACCACCGGGAACTCTTTCTGTATCCCACGGATTATGAGTTGGGAAAAAAGCTGAGTTTTCTGTAGAAGAACCCATAGCAAATTCATCCATATTAGTTTTACCCAAAAGGATAGCACCATCAGCAGCAAGTTTTTCTACAACAGTAGCGTTATAAAAAGGTACATAGTTTTCCAATATTTTTGAAGAACAAGTTGTTGCTATTCCTTTAGTACATAGGTTATCTTTCAAAGCCATTGGTATCCCATGTAATGGCTTATCTATCTCAGAAATAAGATTATCTGACTTCTCAGCCATTTCCCGCACTAGCTTGTCTGTTAAAGTTACATAAGCCTTAATTTCGCTATCTTTTTTTCGGATATTTTCCAAATAAGAATCAACAAGTTCTGTCACTTTTATTTCTTTCTGCCTTATTTTTTCTCTGGCCTCAAAAACACTTAGTTTCGTTAACAAATCATCTAAACCCCTTTCCCTGTACTCTACTAGCCAATCTCATAAATTTGCCTTGTCTTTGGCTAGGCATCTATTCCTGGTATTGACGAAATTCGGAAATATCTACCTGCTTTATCAGGAGCAATTTCTAAGGCTACTTCGTTTATATCTTGTTTAACTGCAAAATCATCACGAAATACGTTTTTTAGTGGCAAAACATGTGCCGTAGGCTTTATTGATGTTGTATCCAATTCAGCTAACTTATCTACATAATCTAAAATAGCACTTAATTCTTGTGAAAATTTTTCTTTGTCTTCTTCTTCAAAAGACAAAAAAGATAGTTTAGCTACATATTCTACATCCTCGACAGTTATTTTCACGTCTTCTACATCTCCTTTCGATATAAATCTAAAAAATCTTTTTGTGTTATAATGGGTATTCCTAATTTTTTTGCTTTCTCCAGCTTACTGCCACCTTTTTCTCCCAGCAATAAATAATCTGTTTTTTTGCTTACCTGAGCAGTAACGTTGCCTCCTGCTTTTTCAATTAATGAAGTTGCCTGTTGCCTTGTCATCTTATTTAATGTCCCCGTCAAGACGAATATTTTGCCTGCAAGAGGAGTTGTAGTCGCCGCTACAGACTGTTTCTCCTTCATATTGACCCCGGCTCTTTGCAATTTTTCGATTATGTTTTGTACATTAACTTGCTTGAAAAATGCCTGTACATTTTCAGCTATTTTAGGACCAATTTCAGGAATATTTGATAACTCTTCCGAGGAAGCTCGGGAAATTGCCGCTAAATTTTGGTATTGCCTGGCTAGTACACGGGCTGTTTGGACACCGACAAGCCTGATACCAAAACCATATAGAAGACGACTTAAAGGCTGTTTCTTGCTCTTGTCGATAGCGGCCAGCAAATTAGCTGCTGATTTTGCTGCCATGTGCTCCATGCTTAGCAGTCCATCCTTTGTCAAATAATAAATATCTGCCAGATCTTTTACTTGCCCGGAGTTTAAAAGCTGTTCGACTGTTGCCGGCCCTAACCCCTCTATATCCATGGCACTGCGAGATGCGAAATGAACCAGACACTCAACTTTTTGGGCAGGACAGAGCAGATTTATGCACCTGCGGGCTGCTTCACTCTCCTGTCGATGTAGAGCTGCCCCACAAGAAGGACAAATATCCGGCATCATAAAATCTTTTTCCTGACCGATTCTTTTTTCTTTTAGAACCTGGATTATTTCCGGAATAATGTCCCCTGCTTTATGAATCAAGCAAAAATCGCCAATTTTAATATCTTTATCTTTTATATAATCTTCATTATGTAAAGTAGCTTTTTTAATTACCGAACCAGCTAACTGAAGCGGTTGCAAATGAGCCAGAGGGGTTATAACTCCTGTGCGACCAACCTGAACTGTAATATTTTCTATTTTTGTAATTCCTGTTTCTGCAGGAAACTTATAGGCTATCGCCCAACGAGGGCTCCTAGCAGTACTGCCCAAAATATTTCTTAAATCCAATTCATCTACCTTGACTACCAATCCATCTATGTCGTAAGGCAAATCAAAACGTTTTACCTGCCAGAATAAACAATGTTCTATTACTTCCTCAATATTTTGACACAACTTAACGGTATTGTCTACCTTAAAGCCAAGTTCCTTCAAGTAATCGAGGAGTTTTTTATGGCTATTTAGATTTATGGAGAAATCGCTGGCACCATAAATATGGATATCTAAAAGTCTAGAAGCTGCCACCGAGGGATCCAACTGGCGAAGAGATCCTGCTGCCGCATTACGTGGATTCGCCAAAGGAGTTTCACCTTTTTCTATTCTTCTTTTATTTAAATCCAAAAAGGTCTGCCGAGGAATAAAAACTTCTCCCCTTACTTCTAAGCTTACCTTTTCTTTCAAAATTAGGGGGATACTCCGAATAGTTCTTAAATTTTGCGTTATATCTTCACCCACCAGACCGTCTCCCCGGGTAGCCCCTTGTTGTAAAACTCCTTCTGCGTAGGTAAGGGAAACAGCCAAGCCATCTATTTTTAATTCCACTACATACATGAGCGAGGTGCTCTCTCTCAAGATTTTGCGAACTCGTCTATCAAAATCTTGCAAACCTTTAGTGTCAAAAGCTTTATCCAGGCTTAATAGCGGTACTTTATGCAAAACAGGCTTAAAAGCATCTAAAGCCTCTCCCCCCACTTTTTCTGTCGGAGAATCAGGTGATTTATTGGCAGGATATTTTTTCTCCAGCGAAAGTAATTCTTGCACAAAAGCATCATAGGCAGCATCAGATATCCGAGGATTATCCAACACATGGTAAAAATAATCATGTTCTTTAATAATATTTTTTAATTCTGCCATCCGCTTTACTATTTCGTTATGCTCCATATCGAATCACGCTCATTTTACTCCTTCTTTTAGCTAGGTTTAATGGGAGCATACCTAGCCATAATTTTTTTTTCTCCTTCTTGTGGAAAAAAGACAGTTAGAACCTTGTCATCATCTAATTTCTTTACTTCTCGGATAATACCTTTCCCCCATTTACTATGAAAAATATTTTGCTTAACCCGCCACAAGTCTTGCGAAAATTGTTCTGACTGCTCTATCTTTTCGGTTGCAGGTCTGCTTTCCTGTCTGTGCTCATCCGTATGTATATCCGTATGTATTCCGGAAAAAGCCTTTTCTGTCATTACCGTATGGCTGTCTATGGAAAAGGCATTCGAGGAAATAATTAAATCCGGCGATATTTCTTGTATAAACCTAGAAGGAAGCGTCCACGCTGTCTCGCTACTATAATTGCTTCTTCTTTTTGCCCAGGTAAAATATAGTTTTTCTTTCGCTCGTGTAATGCCAACATAACAAAGCCGCCTTTCTTCCTCTATATCATCATCTTCCAAAGAACGAGCATGAGGAAGTAGCTTTTCTTCCATACCAGCCATAAAGACAGCTGAAAATTCCAAGCCTTTCGCACTATGCAAAGTCATTAAAACTACTGGGGGGCTGCTGTCTGGCAAGGTGTCAATGTCAGAAACTAAAGATATTCTGTCCAAAAAAGATACCAATCTATCCTCTGGTGATCCAGCATACCTAACATCAAACTCATTAGCTACTGATAGATACTCCCTCAAGTTTTCTATCCTGTTTAGTGATTCTTCCGATCCTTCATCTTTTAGTTTTTCCAAATAGCCAGTTTTAGTCAAAATATTTTGTACTAGTTCTTTGATTGATAAACTTTTTTTCAGATCATCCAAACTGCTCATCAGCTCAATAAAAGATTTTAATTTTTTGCCGGCGGCAGTACCGGTAAAAAGACTAGGGGAATTATCTTGCAACACAGTTAAAATGGGATTTCCAGAGTTATTTGCTACCTCCGCTATCTTTTGAAAAGTTTTATCTCCAATTCCTCTACGAGGAGTATTTATTATTCTTTTCAAACTTAAATCATCACGGTAATTAGCCAAAACTTTTAAATAAGCGGTAATATCTTTAATTTCTTTACGATCATAAAATTTTAGAGAACCAATAATAGTGTACGCAATGCCTTCTTGTAAACAAACTTCTTCTAAAACCCTAGATTGAGCATTTACACGATAAAGCACAGCAATTTGAGGGTAATCCAATCGTATTTTTTTAATTTCATGGGCTATAAAGCGAGCCTCTCCCCATTCATCTTCTCCGTCATATAAATATATTTTATCTCCGGGCGGATTACGTGTCCAGAGTTCTTTATCTTTACGATATACGTTATTTCTGACAATATTACTGGCAGCTTTTAGAATGTTCCCACAAGAACGATAGTTTTCCTCTAGTTTTATCAAAACAGCTTCTGGGAAATCTTTTTCAAATTCCAATATATTTCTGATGTCAGCACCTCGGAAACGGTAAATAGATTGATCATCATCCCCGACCACACAAATATTTTTTCGCCGGCCCACTAAAAGAGTTACCAGCAGGTACTGGAGATAGTTTGTATCTTGATATTCATCTACTAAAACATATTTAAAACGCTGCTGATATTCTTGTAAAACTTCCGGGTATTTGCGAAATAAAACTATACATAAAAATAGCAAATCATCAAAGTCAAGACAGGAGGCTGTTTTCTTCTTCTTTTCGTAAATCTCGAACACTTCCTGCACTTTATTTTCAAAGTAATTGGTTGGTATATATTTTTTAGAATTAATCAACTCATTTTTTGCGTTACTGATAGTTTTCAGAATAGCTTGAGGAGAAAAACGCTTTGCATCCAGATTTAGTTCTTTCATGCATTCTTTCACCAGGTTGAGCTGCTCTTTGGAATCTAAAATATTAAAACTGCTTTCCAACCCCAATTTGGAAGCATGTTTGCGTAAAATCCTTACCCCAGTCGCATGAAAGGTGTGCACCCACATTCCTTGCCCATGCTTTACTAATTTATCGACTCTTTGTCGCATTTCTTCTGCCGCTTTATTAGTGAAAGTAAGGGCTAAAATTTCCCAAGGAGAGGCTTTACCTTCCTTTAGGATATAGGCAATACGATGCGCCAAAACCCTCGTTTTGCCACTCCCTGCTCCTGCTAAAATCAATAATGCTCCTTCCGCATGTAAAACAGCTTTTCGCTGCATATCATTTAAGTCTTTGAGCAAATCTGTCAATCTTTTCATCCTCCTGGTTCAGTCAGTCTCCTGGTTCAGTCAGTTGTCTATACTCGCTTCGTTTAAGGTTAAAAGACTAAAAGACTAAAAGACTAAAAGGGGTTTCCCTCTCTTCACCTCTCCACCTTTTCACCTCTTCGCCTCTTCACCCTGTCCTCTCTTCATCTTTTCATCTCTTTATCTATTTACTTTCTTTTTCTTTAAGCCTCTCCAGAACTAAATTATATCCTCCAGCACCATAATTTAAAAACCTTTTTACACGACTTATAGTAGCTGTACTGGCACCTGTTTTTTTTTCAATAGTATTGTAAGTTTGTCCTTCTTTAAGCATAGTAGCAACCTCAAAGCGTTGTGCTAGAGCTAATAATTCATTTATCGTACAAAGGTCCTCAAAAAAAGCATAACATTCCCCCACTTTTTCCAGAGAGAGTACTCCTTCAAAGAGACGATCCATCGCAGGGCTTTTAAAATTGGCTTCCGTCATTATGGCAACTCCTTAAATACCTTCTATTTCAACGAATTTGACCTTCCCCATAAATAATCAACTTTGTAGAAGTCAGCGCTTCCAATCCCATGGGGCCTCGCACATGTAATTTTTGTGTACTTATTCCCATCTCAGCTCCCAGCCCAAACTCATAACCATCAGTAAATCTTGTAGAAGCATTAATATAAACAGCAGCTGCATCTACTTTAGCCAAAAACTCTCTAGAATTTTGATAGCTATTGGTGACAATTGCTTCTGAATGTCCAGAACCGTATTTGTTAATATGATCAATAGCTTCTCCTAAGGAGGAAACTACTTTTACTGCCAGAATCATATCCAGATATTCAGTGCTCCAGTCTTTCTCTGTAGCTAAAATAACCTCTGAAAAAATCTCTTTTGTTGCGGTACAACCTCTGATTTCTACGCCTCTGTTTAGCATTTCTTGCAAAATACCAGCCAAACATTTAGGAGCAATGTCTGCATGCACAAGCAATGTTTCCATGGCATTACATACTCCGGGGCGGTGTGTCTTGGCATTAACAGCTATTTTCTTGGCCATATTTATATCTGCTAAATCATCTATATAAGTATGACAGTTTCCTTCTCCTGTTTCTATAACCGGCACCTGCGAATTTTTGACAACGCTTTGAATTAATCCTCTGCTGCCGCGAGGAATAAGAACATCAAGGTACTCTTTTTGCTGCATAAGCTCGACAACTGTCTCTCTGGAGATGTCTTCAATCAAAGACACAGCATCAACTGGAACTTCCGTCTGTGCCAAGGCATTTTTAATAACCTGTACCAGCGCTCTGTTTGAATTTATTGCTTCCGAACTACCGCGCAAAATAACAGCATTACCGGTTTTTAAAGAAAGTGCAACAGCATCTACAGTAACATTCGGTCTAGCTTCATAAATTATTCCAATTACTCCTAAAGGAACTTTAACCTTACCTATCTGCAAGCCGTTGGGGCGCTTCCACATGGAAGTAACTTCACCAATAGGATCATCAAGGTCAATAATTTCATGGATACCCTTAGCTATGTCTTCAATTCTAGACGAAGTTAACTGTAGGCGATCATAGAAGGCTTGTGTATGATTTTGAGAAGCAAGCAAATTACTTAAATCAATTTCATTGGCTTGCAAAATATTTTCCATATCATTTAATAGTGCAGAAGCAATGCCTAGCAAAGCTTGATTTTTCTTCTCGGATGATAAATTAGACAATACTCCGGCAGCTTTTTTGGCCTTTTTCCCTTTACTTACAACTTCGGATTCCAACAACGACATCATCTCATGACCCCTTTCGTAATTAAATCGATAAAATTTTTGCCAGTTCAAATAATTCCTTAGTAAAATATTTTTTTTCCTTCATTGCTTCATCCATATCCAAACTTCTGGCTTTTCCTTGTTGCCAAACTACTATTTTCCCTCCCTGAGTATTCAAGAGAATATCTACTGCCATTCCTCCCATTACACTGGCTAACATTCTATCAAACGCAGAGGGGGTACCACCTCTTTGCAAATGGCCTAAAATAGTAACTCGAGTTTCCATCTGCGTCCTATCTTTAATTTCTTCTCCAATCTTTACAGCACTGCCGGCCCCTTCTGCAACTAAAATAATACTATGCAGTTTCCCTCTATTCACGCCTCTCTGCAAGCGTTTGCAAACACCATCAAGATCAAAATAAACTTCCGGAATAAGAATAGACTCTGCTCCTCCGGCCAACCCGGCCATCAAAGCAATGGCACCTGAATCTCTTCCCATTACCTCTACTACATAAACCCTTTCATGCGATGTTGCCGTATCTCGCAACTTGTTTATAGCATCTGTTACCGTGTTTACCGCAGTATCAAAACCGATAGTGTTTTCTGTGCCAAAAATATCATTATCTATAGTAGCCGGAATACCCACCGTCTTGATGCCTTTTTCAAAAAGGGCTTTAGCTCCCCTAAATGAGCCGTCACCGCCTATAACCACTAGGCCAGAAATATTCAACTTTTTAATAAATGTTAAGGCCTTTTCCTGCCCTTCCTTGCTTTTGAACTCTTCGCAGCGTGCTGTCCTGAGTATTGTACCGCCTCGCTGTATAATACCTCCAACAGAGCCAATCTCCATCTCTCTGGATTTTTCATTAATTAACCCCCAGAAACCTCTTTCAATGCCCACAACTTCAACCCCATGGTAAATACCTTTTCTTACTACTGCCCTTATGGCAGCATTCATCCCTGGAGCATCTCCTCCACTTGTTAAAACACCAATTCTTGTCATGATGAAAAAACCTCCTTGTTTCATTTTACCGCATAGGAAACTGACTTTTTAAGAGCCACATTTTTCTCCCCAAGAAGTTGCTTTAAATCAGTAAACAAAGCTTCCTCTTCTTTAACCCAGCATTTTTCTTCCGTCAAAATTACCTTGGATGATTCTGAAAAATATAAATATACAGGAATATTACCGGGTTCGTTTACCAAAAGCTCTTTCAGCTCAAAAAGCTTGTTTACATTCTCTTTCTTTTCTATTTTTAAAAAAAGCTGCAGTGGCTCATCTTGCAGAAGGCTGATTTCCTTACAAATCACTTTTTTCTCTTCTTCCTCTCGGGAGTTTATAACCCCTTTTACAAGAACAACTTTATCTTCTACCAAGAGAGAACGGTATTTTTCATATGTATCTGTAAAAACTACCACCTCTAACGATCCTGTCAGGTCTTCTATTTCCAGAAAGCACATGGGTTTACCTTTTTTGGTAATAATGGATTTTACACTATTAATAAGACCAGCTACAGTAACAGCTTTCTTATCTTTGGTTTTTGGCAAATCACTAACAGGCATAAGATTCGGTATGTGCATCAGGAGTTCTTTGTATTGTTGCAACGGATGACCAGAAATATATAAACCTAAAACTTCTTTTTCCATGAGAAGTTTTTCCTTAGCAGAAATATCCTTAATCTCAGGAAGATTATCTTTTAGGATGTCTTGCTGCTTTCCGAAGTCGGTGCCACGCACCATGTCAGCAAAAGACATTTGTCCGTTTTCTTTGTCCTTTTGTTCTTGGTGAGCAATGGCCATAGTCTCCGGCAAAATAGCCAGTAATTGAGAACGATGTCCTTTTAGTGTATCAAAAGCACCGCTTTTCAGAAGACTCTCTATGGCTTTCTTGTTGCAGGTTCTTAGATTCACTCTAGAACAAAAATCGCGTAAGGATTGAAACTCACCCTCTGTTTCTCTTGTTTTTATTATTGATTCTATAGCAGCAAGACCAACGTTTTTTATTGCGGCCAAACCAAAACGAATTTTATTTTTAGCCGTAACAGTAAAATTTATATAACTTTCGTTGATATCAGGAGGTAAAACTTCTATGCCTTGTTTTTGACAATCATTTATATATAAAGGTATTTTATCAACAAAAGACATAGCATTGGTAAGCGTTGCAGCCATGAACTCTACTGCATAGTTTGCTTTAAGATAAGCAGTTTGATAAGCAATCAAAGCATAAGCGGCAGCGTGAGATTTATTGAAGCCGTAGGAAGCAAATTTTAAAATTAATTCATAAAGCTCATTCGCTAATCTTCTGGAATAATCTTTTTTGACACAACCCTCTACAAACATTTTGCGCTGTTCGTTTAAAATCTCAGCTTTTTTTTTGCCAATTGCTCGGCGCAATAAATCTGCCTGTCCAAGAGAAAAACCAGCTAATTTAGAAGCGATCTGTATTATCTGTTCTTGATAAACCATAACACCATAGGTCTCTTTTAAAATTGGTTCTAGATGTGGGTGCAAATATTTTATAGAAATTTTGCCGTGCTTACTTTTAATAAATGTAGATATCTGCTCCATAGGCCCGGGACGATATAGGGCCACTACCGCAATAATATCTTCAAATGTAGTTGGCTTCAACTCCTTTAAAACGGCACGCATTCCACTGCTTTCCAATTGGAAAACTCCGGTTGTTTCTCCACGTGATAAAAGCTTAAAGGTATTTTTGTCTTTTAAAGGAATATCTTCCAATGAAATATCTTCACCGCTGGAGCGTTTTATAATATTTACTGTTTCCTCCATAAGAGTTAATGTTTTTAATCCCAGAAAATCCATTTTTAAGAGACCCAAATCTTCTAGTGTCCCCATCGGAAACTGGGTCACTATATTATTTCCAGTTTTTTGCAGAGGAACATGGTTAACCAGCGGATCTCTGGAAATTACAACTCCGGCTGCATGCGTAGAAGCATGACGAGGGAGACCTTCTAATTTGAGTGAAATATTTATAAGTTTGGTAAATCTTTTATCATTTTCATATATTTCTTTTAATTCAGGGCTTTGTTCTAAAGCATTTTTTATAGTCATACCGGTCTCTATGGGAATCATTTTAGCGAGCTTATCAATCTCAGCGTAAGAAAAATTCAAAGCTCTACCAACATCTCTCACTGCTGCCCTAGCTGCCATTGTTCCAAAAGTAATTATTTGAGCAACACGATCAGTACCGTATTTTGAGACAACATACTGAATAACCTTTTCTCTTTTTTCATAACAAAAGTCTATATCAATATCGGGCATAGTTATCCGTTCCGGGTTTAAAAACCTTTCGAAAAGCAATCCGTATCTTAGTGGATCGATATCTGTTATTTTTAAAGCATAAGCAACCAAGCTCCCAGCTGCAGATCCCCTGCCGGGACCTACCAGAATATTATTTTTGCGAGCAAAACTGATAAAGTCCCAGACAATTAAAAAATAACTAGCATACTTCATTTTAGAAATAACTTCTAGCTCATACTCGATTCTTTCACTTATCTCTGTTGTGATTTTTGTATAACGATCCTTTAATCCATCCCAACAAAGTTTTTTTAAATAGTCATTTTCACTATAGTTAGGAGGTACTTCATAATGAGGCAAAAATGTTTTATCAAAGTCAAAATCAACATCACACCTAGCAGCGATTTTTTTTGTGTTTTCCAGTGCCTCCGGCAGATCGGAAAAAAGCTTACTCATTTCTTCTGCTGATTTAAGGTAAAACTCGCTCCCCGGAAACTTCATTCGTTTTTCATCATCAATGTTTTTGCCTGTTTGTATACAGAGGAGAATGTCATGTGCCTCAGCATCTTCCTTTTCCAGATAATGTACATCATTAGTAGCCACTAATGGTGCACCTGTTTTTTGACTTAAAAGAAAAAGTTCTTTATTTAGCTGTATTTGTTCTGGTAATCCATAGTTCTGTATTTCCAAGTAATAATTTTCTTTACCAAACATCTTTTGATAGATGAAAACTTTTTCTGCAGCTTTTTCTCTTTTCCCTTGCATTAATAGGGTCGGCACTTCTCCTGCCAAACAAGCGCTTAAAGCAATCATACCATCACTATATTTTTCTAAAAGTTCTCTATCCACTCTGGGTTTATAATAAAACCCTTCCGTGGAAGCTTGAGATACAAGTTTCATAAGATTATTATATCCCGTATTATTTCTTGCTAAAAGAACCAAGTGATATTGAAAATCATCTTTCTTCACTTTTTTATCAAAGCGAGTTCGGGAAGCCACATAGACTTCACAGCCAATAATTGGTTTGATACCTTCCTTTTTACAGGCTTTATAAAAATCAACAACTCCATACATGGTGCCATGGTCGGTTATAGCTAATGAAGACATACCAAAATTTTTAGCCGCAGCTACCAAGTTTTTTATTTTAGCAGCCCCATCCAACAAGCTGTATTCTGTATGTACATGAAGATGAATAAAGTTTTCCAGTGTAATTTCCTCCTATCTTACAGCTTAGCTTACTTCGACTTTTTTAATAAAAAGTCCTTCCAAAAAATAAATTTACCTAGAGCAAGTGGAACAAGCAAGCAAACAAACGGATACATTTTTCGCTTGCTTTAAAATGTACTTTAAAATGTAAGTGAAAGTACTATTTGACGAGGTTGTTGTGTCTCCTCGTAACTACTTAGTTAAGAAGTTGCTACAGCAATACCACGTATATTGGAGGTGGGAAGTGGGA
>CAZIRG010000014.1:0-18248 GCA_964541505.1 uncultured Syntrophomonadaceae bacterium
AACAGTTTGAACGAAAGTGGTAATAGCGAGGAAGCCTGTAAACAGAGTTAAGTATACAAATACTATAACTGCTAGTGCAGATACTGAAGACTCGGCTATATGAGGGGAAAAAATCTGTGTGTATGCACTCCACCTATTAGTATAATAGGTTTGGACAAAAAACCAGCTTGTTACAAAAAAGATTACTAAGGTATATACAAAATTAATAGCTAGTAACAAAAGCACTTTTGCCAGCCACCATTTTGTCTTAGAAGCAGATTTAACCAGGAACATGGCATCAAGAGAACCCGCGCTGACAATGCTATTTCTAGCAAGAATTATTGATAAGACTAGCAGTATTAACCATGGCGTTAGTTCCACTATTAGAGAAAAAAGAGGGGCTAAGCCTCCAATAGCTGCTAGTATTACATCTGCCGGCACGATGGCAATTTCTGCAGAGTGAGCATTAGCGGTAAACAAAAAAATGCGACCGATGAGTAAAGCTACTAGAATTAACATCCAGTAACTCTGTTTACTCTTTAGCCATGCATAAATCTCTATTAATACCATCGCCTTCACATACCATCACTCCTCTACTGTAATTATTTTCTTTCTAAATTGATGCCACCCTGCTAGAAAAAGAAAGAGAACTGCTACAGCCAAAATGAGAATCACATATGAAGTGGTGTAGTTTGTTAAATTCTTTATAATATAGTCCCCATTCTCAACCATTGTAGTTAAAAACGGGTAGTGATGCGATCTCATATTAAAGGCAAAAACAGAATAAGGCAGAAGGCTCATGTTAAACATCACAGCATTATATCCTTGGCCTGCTAGGAAAAGGACCCCTAGATAGGCATAACTTACTTTGTTAAATATCAGCGAGAGCACTGCAGCAAATAAACCTACTGCAGTCAAATGCAAAATAAACAGCCCATGTTAGATTATTAATAAACTAGCGATATTCTGGCCGCCCTCTGTTTACTGCAATCCTTGAATTGGCAATTTGAATTAACTGATTTAATGTTAAGTTGATATAATCATTTTTAAAAAAAATTAGTGAGTATCTCAAATTATCTTCTTTCCAAGATAGTTCCAGAATACCACTATCTTTATGTTCGTTAAAATAACATCTTGTTCCATCTTGTAAGTAATTTTTTTCACCTTTGAACTTGAAAATATTAACATGCTCAGACATAATAAAGCTAACAATTAAATTTTTATTTTTATCAAGATAAGAAATACCTAGCTCATAAAAAGATTTATCATTATCTTTTATAGGGGCAAGAGATACAACCTGAAACAAATAAGATAATTAAAATTAAACTAACTATTGAAAATTTCATTAATTAATCCCTCCAAGTATCTAAAATAGTCTTGGTTTGAGGAGGGATAAGCTCCTCAAACCAAGAGCAACAGTCCATAACTGTTATTGTTGTGCTTGCATTGTACCAGTTTGAACCAGATCTATACATAGCTTGGTAGATACTAAGCTTGGTAGATACTAAAATCACCACTTATAGAATACTTATCCCAAGCTAAAGTTACCCTGTCACTAAACGCTACAGGGAAAGTATAAGGGAACGTATTCCAATTGTATGCAACCCAGTGGTTATATCTATATTCTTTACCATTTGGGGTTTTACCTACATATGTGGTAAATAAACTGATGGATGGTTGATGATTACTAGTAGATGCTTGGGTAAAACAGGCTTTGAATTAAGACTTTGATATCTGGTCTGAGATATTAGCTAGTTTTACCATTGCTGCTTGATTAAAAAGATAAGAAGTTTCCTAAAATAATTACCTTTTTATTCCTTTTTTAAAGGGCTTACTTTGTTATACCCTTTTTTAGAGATTAGTTTTGGTTGCTACACAATTTAACCTCAACTTCCTGTTATATCCTGGATAAAATTCTTCTTGTTATGAGTAAGAGTATTAATAAGTACAATAGGGGTTGGTTGTCCTCACTAACTAACCAAATCCTATTCCCCAATAATCACCAGTACATCTTCGCTATTTACACTATCACCTTTATTAACAGGTATTTCATTTATCCTACCGCTGGCAGGGGCATATATTTCATTTTCCATTTTCATTGCTTCCAATACCAGCAATGTGTCGCCTTCTGTTACTTCTTGTCCTAGATTAACTTTTATTTCCAGAATAGTACCCGGCATCGGTGCTTTAACAACCTCTCCTTTGATTGTCAACGGTTTGGCACACGCAACTGGTCTGGGAGCAGGTTTTGGTGCAGGAGGTGCAACAACAGGCTCTGCAGCAACAGAAGTCGGCTTCCCTGGTGCAGCAATTGTTACCGTTCTAGGAACAGGTGCTGCCACAGGAACAGGGCGAGCTGTGGCAGAAGGTGCAATAGATAACGTGCCTCCTATTTCCTCTACCTCTACTTCATATGATATACCATTTACAGTGATTTTAAATTTTTTCATTAAATTCTCCCCCTTCTGATAAGATTCATCCCGGCTCTCGCTTCCATCAATCTGACTTTCCCATATGTTGCCCAAAAGGCTGTTGTTTGCTCTGTTTTTGCTTCTTTGATTAAAAGGTAGGGGGACACATCTCCTTTTAAGAGGAGGTGTGTCCCCCCTCTACCAAGCTGATCGAAATAAGCAGCCACAGCTGCTGTCAACACTGCAATTATCTCCGAGGTAGGCTCTCTTCTGCTAACATCCTGTCCCGAAGTATATTTATTAACATTTAAAAGGTTTTGTCCTATAAAGGCTCGTCTACCAGAACCTGGATATCGCATAGCAACATTTTCTCCTTTCGTAACTACCCTGAAAATACTTAATACTATATTATTTTCATTCTTCTGATGGTGCCACGATAGTGGCATGAAAGTCTACTCAGCTATTCTCTTTATTGAATTTTTGTAATTACTAAACTGTTACAGCAGTCCACGTATATTGGAAGTGGGAAGTGGGAGGTTAGAGGTTAGAAAAACATCAGGAGTTATCAAAGTTTATTCTTCCAAGGGCTTTTCCAAACTCTCGTCCAATCCGTTCGATTATGCTCAGAATATACCTCTAATTTCCACCTTCTCACTTCTCACATCCAGTATTATCGCTACTCAAATCTTTCAGGCAATACAATAACGCTCGGTCAAATAGATTATACTACTATCCTCAAGATTTTCCGCTCCTTCTAATTAGTAAAATCAATACTCACTCTGGTATATGTTGTAACAGCTTAGGCAACTTTAAGATAATTTTAAAAATAGTTCAATAAACCTGACTAGTTACAGTAATTCAAAGAAAGTAGTTATAGTTAGATTACTTCTTTTAAAACGGTGAGAATCCTTTTTTTTCATTTTTCAGAAAAACAACTCCTACGCTCTATCTTTATCTTGTCATTTAATTTTTTGTAACTTTTGGATCTATTAAATTGTTTCCTGTAATACACGTAAAAAATTGCCTCCTAAAATTTTGGCAACCTCCTCTTTAGAGAAGCCTTTCTTAAAAAGACCTGCAGTCAGTATGGGCAATTTTTCTATGCTGTTTAGCACAGGTAGAGTACTTTTTATGCCGTCAAAATCTGAACCTAGTCCGATATAATCAACTCCTATTAAGTCAGCTATATAAACAAAGTGGTTAAGCAAGTCATCCATAACCGGATCCTTTTCTTTAATAAAATAAGGACAAAAACTAATCCCGATTACTCCCTTGTTTTCCTTTAAAAGCTTTAGTTGCTCATCAGTGAGATTTCTTCTGTGAGCACAGAGTTGCCGGGAGTTTGCGTGAGAAACGACAATCGGTTTATGGGAAAGTGATATAGCTTCTTTAAATCCTTGACCAGAAATATGAGCCAGATCTACAAGTATTTTCTTGCTGTGGCACAGTTTAATAATTTTTTTACCCGCAACAGTCAGACCACCACCAGTGCTCTCTTCTGCCACACCATCAGCTAGAAAGTTCCTATTGTTCCAGGTAAGACCCAGCATCCTGACTCCCAAACTAAAAAATATTTCGAGAAGTTCTACCTCTCCCTCCAGCGCATCTCCGCCTTCCAAAGAAAGTAGTGCCGCAATTTTGTTGGAATTGATTATCTCTGCAATTTCACTATACTCTTTTACTAAAAAAATCTTATCACTATTTCTGGAGACTACCTCTTTAAACCTGTTCAACAAAAGCAATGCCCTTTTTAGTGCTCCCCCCGGCTTGTAGTGTTCTTCTTGATAAATAGCAAATACCTGTAGATTCACTCCTCCCTCTTGCAGCCGAGGCAAATCCACATGTCCTTTTTTGTTCCGGTTAGCAAAGTCATATTCATCTTTTTCCAGTAAACTAACAGTATCACAATGGGCATCAATAACTAAAGTGTTTTTATGAAAATCCAAAATATTTTTTTCAGACAAATAAAAAACCTCCTGTTAATCAGAAAGATAAAAGAAAAGACACCCTTCGAGCTAGGCACGGGTGTCTGATTATTGTATACCATTTAGCTTCCCCTTTGAAGTTAGACAGTAAACTCCCAAGGATGAGGAGACCTTAAAGAGATCTCTGGTTGTCTGCGGGAGGATAATTTCCACTTCTTCGACAGAGTATAAAACGCTTATTTAAAACGTTTTCCCTTTGGGTAGGGCAGTGGGCTGTTTTTACCGGGGCTCTACCAAAATTTTAATAGCCGTCCTTTCTTCCCCATCAATCAAAATATCCGTGAAGGCCGGAATACAAATCAGATCCATCCCACTCGGTGCTACAAACCCTCGTGCAATAGCAATAGCTTTTATTGCTTGGTTGATGGCCCCGGCACCTATAGCCTGCATTTCTGCGCTACCTCGTTCCCTTAACACACCGGCCAGTGCCCCTGCAACAGCGTTAGGACTTGATCTTGCTGAAACTTTTAATACATCCATTATGACTACATACCTCCTTAAATTTTATGTTTTTTACACAGATAAGTGTGAGAATAAGTATAATAGATATATATTTCTGGAAATGTCGATTAATTCCTGCTATTTCCTGAAAAAACTTCGAATTTACAGAAAAAATTTTACCCACTTTTTTCTGTACCTAATTGCAATCAATATCAAAAGGTATTTAAGTTCCTTGCTTAAGACTTCTGCGGATGTAAATCAAATAATCTTTCAATCGAAGCAGCTTTTCCGGTAACAGTATCAATATCCACAATCACAGCATTAAATTGATACGGCGGCTTGTTTTCCACCTCAAAACGAACAGGAAGTTTGGAAACAAACTTTTTTAGTACTATTTCTTTCTTCGCTCCCAATATAGAGTTCAATGCCCCCGTCATGCCTACATCTGAAATATAAGCGGTTCCCTGGGGGAGTATTCTTTCGTCAGCCGTCTGCACATGAGTATGTGTGCCCAGCACAGCAGAAACACGTCCGTCTAAAAACCAGCCCATGGCCATTTTTTCGGAAGTAGCTTCTGCATGGAAATCCACTACTACTACGTTGGTTTCCTGTCGTAATTTCTTTAAAGGTTCTTCCACGGTGTAAAAAGGGCAAAAGAGACCGGGCATGAGCGCTGTTCCCGATAAATTAAGCACACCTATAACTCCGACGGAAGTTTTGAATAATCCGGTCCCTTTTCCCGGAGTAATTTTCTCAGGGTAGTTCAAAGGGCGGAGTAAATTTCTCTCTTTTTCTATAAACGAAAAAATTTCTTTTTTATCCCAAATATGATTGCCCGAGGTAACTACATCCACACCGTATAAAAATAGCTCTGCCAGAACCTTTTTGGTTAACCCTTTTCCACCAGCAGCATTTTCACCATTAACAATAACAAAATCAATACTATAATTATTTTTAATTTTTTCCAGCATATCTCGCAAACAATCCCTTCCCGACCTGCCCACTACATCACCAACAAATAGTATCTTCAAGCAACCCACATCCTGTCTTCTGTCAGTTCCTGTTTTTACTGTGTTAAATTTTAAAATGTTAAGAAATATGTGTTTGTGAACTCAACAAGTACAACTAACTTATTTGGCATAATTCACAACTCTTACTTCTCGTATTAAAGTAACTTTAATCTGACCGGGATATTTCAGTTCACCTTCGATTTTTTTAGCAATTTCTCTGGCAATGTGTGTCGCCATATTATCGTCAACTTTTTCAGGTTTTACCATTATGCGGATTTCTCGTCCAGCCTGAATAGCATAAGATTTCTCAACACCTTCAAAGGAGTCAGCAATTTCTTCCAAGTTCTCCAATCTCTTGATATAAGCTTCCAGTGTCTCTCGTCTAGCTCCCGGACGAGCAGCAGAAATAGCATCAGCTGCCTGTATGAGGACAGCCTCCAGTGTTTGTGAATCAAAGTCACCATGGTGAGCAGCAATAGCATTTACCATAGCCGGAGATTCTCTGTATTTTTTAGCCAAATCTGCTCCGATAACAACATGGGAACCCTCTACCTCATGATCAACAGCTTTGCCTATATCATGTAAAAGACCTGCTCTTTTCGCCATGGTGATATCTAAACCAAGCTCTGCCGCCATTACACCAGCAAGGTGCGCTACTTCTATAGAGTGCTTTAGTACATTTTGTCCATAACTGGTCCTAAACTTTAATTTACCCAACAATTTTATCATCTCATGATGAAGACCATGTACTCCTACCGCAAAGGTAGCCTGTTCCCCCTCCTCTTTAATCAGGGCGCCTACTTCCTGACGTGCTTTAACCACCATCTCTTCTATTCTAGTCGGATGTATACGCCCATCTGCTACCAAGTTTTCTAAAGATATTCTGGCAACTTCTCTGCGAATAGGATCAAATCCGGAAAGAATTACTGCTTCCGGAGTATCATCAATAATCAAATCTATACCAGTCATAGCTTCCAAAGCCCGTATATTACGTCCTTCTCTTCCTATTATTCTACCTTTCATTTCATCGCTCGGCAAAGAAACAACTGATACAGTAGATTCTGAAACATGATCCGCTGCACATTTTTGAATCGCCAAAGTAATAATATTTCTTGCTCTTTTTTCCCCTTCTTCTTTAGCTTCAGTTTCTATCTCTTTGACCATAATAGCCATTTCGTGCTTAATTTCATCCTGAGCACGACTTAATAAAATTTCCCGAGCCTCTCCAGGCGTTAATCCTGAAATACGCTCTAGTTCCCTGCTCTGCTCCTGATAAAGTTCGTTTATTTTCTCTTCCTTCTTTTTCAGTTCCTTTTCTGTACGCTTTAAAGAATCTTCTTTTTTTTCAAACTGATCTATTTTTCTATCCAAGGCCTCTTCTTTTTGGATTATCCGACGCTCGATTCTATTAACTTCAGATCTTCGTTCCTTGTTTTCCTTTTCAAAATCATTTCTCTGACGATGGATTTCCTCTTTAGCTTCTAGTAATGCTTCTCTTTTCGCTGCCTTGGCACTTTTTTCTCCGTCTTCAATTATTTTTTTAGCAGCAACTTCTGCTGAAATAATCTTCGCTTCCGCAATCCGCTTTCTAATAAAATACCCAGCAAAACCTGCTAGTACACTGCTCCCAAAAATAGACATAATAATCATAGTAGGGCCCAATTCATTCACCTCTCCATATTATAGATATTTTTTTCTACTCACCACCCGCCTAAAGTTCAAAAAAATAAGCCGTGCAGAAAAACACAACTTAAAAGAAACAGTATAAACTTATACCCAAGGGTTATTTAGATTTTTTTAGTTTTAGGGAAAAATCTATATAATAAAGTGCTTAAGCACGGTATAAGCCAAGCCGCCTCTTCACAATATCTGCACAATTAACCTTTCCTATACTATCTTGCCAATTAAATTCTGTGCCAATTGAATTCTATCTTCTTTTTTAAAAAGTGTCAAGTTAAAATTTCTGCAATCCACTTTATTAGAAACAAAGCATATTTATATGGAAAAGGTAGTAATTATCATGATTTCTAAAAAATAATTTACCCAGGTCTTTGACAGTTGAGTAAAGAAAAAATCTACAAAAGCCTTGATTTAGGCTTGTTTTTTTATCAAATTTCTCATAAAAGATTTTCGTATAATCAAAGGGAAACGCACGTCTAAAATTGTTGAAAAACTTGGTACTGTTGATGAATTAAATAAAAAGCTTGATGGACAAGATCTTTTTAGAAAAGTTACAGCCCTTTATTTTTTTAAATACTTTTAAAATCAGTATAGCTGATATCATTTTTGGAAATACCAAGGAAAGGAGGAATATCTCTTGTAATCAAGGGAGGAAAAACATGTTTAGTTTTTTTCGTTACTTATCAAAAAAAATCTTTCCCAGACGAAAAAATAAAAAAAAGACACCTTATCATGTTGATCCTGTTGTTTTAAAAACGGTAAAGTTTAATATTCGCCGAACAGGACTAACCGGCACACCGCTAATGCCTCGTTAACTATGATGACAAAAGCAGCTAGATTGCATTATTTGCCTGCCTGTGCGTCGCACGCAGACAGGCAAGTATTCAGGAATTAAGAATTAATGGTCGGTTATCAGTTTACAGTTAACAGTTGACAGTGGGACGGGGGAAACGGAGGCCGGGGGTGGTTTACAGTTTACAGTTGAATAAAGACTTAAAAGTTTAGAAGACATCTTGCAGATTGTCAATACACAAAACCCAACTGCAAACTGTAAACTGGCAACTGTAAACTGCAGTCAGTAGACTGCAAAAAGGAAGTGAGTTCTTGTATATATTTTTTCTTTTGCTAATGGGAGTAGTCATTAGCATCATAGAATTACCAAAAATGCTAAAAGAAAAACTATGGAAAGAAATAGTCCTTTTCTTTGCTCTACTGGGATGTGGTCTTTTTTTGTCTATAGGACAAATTTTAGAGATTCCTATTCCTAATTCTACAGACATAATTAAGAATATTTTTGGACCGAAATAACGACCTGCTTAAATCCTATATCCCGGCGATAGTGGCACGAGGTAAAATTGATTTTTTCAATAGCATCGTAGGCTCTTTTTAAAGCTTCTTTAAGGTCCTCTCCAAACCCGGTTACCCCCAGGACACGCCCGCCGGCAGTCACTATTCGACCATTGTCAAAGGTAGTTCCGGCCTGGAAGACTACAAGTTTTTCCAGAGAAGCAACACTTTCTATTCCTGTAATAACATGTCCTTTTTTATATTCTCCCGGATAGCCGCCGGCAGCCATAACCACGCAAGCAGCACTCCCCGGATACCATTCCAACTCCACATCTTTCAAGGAGCCTTCGACTGTCGCCAGCATAACCGGTATGATATCAGATTTCAAAAGAGGCAAAACAACCTGTGCCTCAGGATCACCGAAACGTACATTGAATTCTAACACCTCTGGTCCCTTCTGGGTAAGCATCAGACCAGCGTAAAGGATTCCCCGGTAATTTATACCTTTATCCGTCAGACCCTGCACAATTGGTTTAAGTATCTTTTCTACCACTTCATCGAGAAGAGTTGGCGTAAGAATCTGTGCCGGAGCATAAGCACCCATACCGCCTGTATTGGGACCCTGATCACCCTCATAGACTGCCTTGTGATCTTGGGCGGAAATCATAGGAATTATAATCTCCCCATCTGTAAAGGCAAGTAAAGAAACTTCCTCTCCTGTAAGGAATTCCTCTATTATCAGTTTGTTGCCGGCACTGCCAAAAATTTTCTTGGTAATTATATCTACAATTGCTTTTTCGGCTTCCTGCAAGCTTTCAGCTATGATAACACCTTTCCCGGCAGCCAATCCAGCAGCTTTTATAACTAGTGGAAACTCTTGTTCTTTGACATAATCTAAGGCAGATGCAGCATTAGAAAAAACCTTATACTTTGCTGTAGGCACTCCTAGCTCTTGTAACAGGTCTTTGGCAAAAGTCTTGTCCCCTTCCAAGGCAGCTGCCTTTTTTTCAGGCCCAAAAATTAACAAACCTGCTACCTTAAACATATCAACAATACCTTCTGTTAAAGGAACTTCCGGTCCGACAACAGTAAGGTCAATTTTTTTCTGCTCGGCAAAAGAGAGAAGTCCCTTCAAGTCAGTTGGTGCTATCTCAACACATTGAGCCAGAGCGGCAATACCAGGATTTCCAGGAGCACAGTAAATCTCCTTAGCCAGAGGGCTTTTGTTTATTTTCCAAACCAAAGCATGCTCTCGCCCTCCTCCTCCTACCACCAAAATCTTCAACTAAATCCTCTCCCTTCGATCAGTTTCCCCTCTTCTCCTCTTCCCCTAATGTTTAAAATACCTTCGCCCTGTAAGTACCATTGCCACATTATGCTTATCTGCTTCTTGTACAGAATCTTTGTCCTTTAATGAGCCTCCAGGTTGAATAATAGCAGCTATTCCTGCTTGTGCCACTAGCTCTACGGTATCACTAAATGGGAAAAACGCATCAGATGCCAGGGCACTTCCAGCAGCTTTATTGCCGGCTTGTGCTAAAGCAATCTTAGCTGCTCCTACCCGGTTCATTTGTCCCGCCCCAATACCGATAGTTTGCTTATTTTTTACCAAAACGATGGCATTAGACTTAACATGTTTAACTACCTTAATGGCAAAGGCTAAATCTGATTTTTCTTCTTCTGAGGGGGCTCTCTTCGTGACTACCTGCCAATCAGCAGGGTCAACTTCTTTTTTGTCTATTTCCTGTACCAACAACCCCCCGGAAACCTTCTTGTAATCAAATTCTGCCGCTGCTTGGCGGAGCGCCTGCCCAGCTTCCAGTATACGTAAGTCTTTTTTTGTCTTAAACACTTCTAGAGCCTCAAGAGTAAAGGCTGGTGCTATAACGACCTCCAAAAATATTTTGACCATCTCCCGGGCAGTTCCTGCATCGACCTCTCTATTAACTGCAATTATGCCGCCAAAAATGGAAATCGGGTCTGCTTCAAAGGCTCTTACATAGGCTTGCTGTACTGTAGCCGCAGAAGCAATACCACAAGGATTAGTATGCTTGACTGCTACCACGGTTGGTTCTGTAAATTCCAGAGCCATATCCCAGGCGGCATTTAAATCATTATAGTTATTAAAAGAAAGAGCTTTCCCCTGCAGTTGCCGGGCTGAAGCAATAGCCGCCGGATTAGAAACGGCAGCAACATCAGCATAAAAAGCTGCTTTTTGCTGTGGATTTTCACCGTAACGCAAGTCTTCGTTTTTCTTGAAAGGCAAAATCAACTGCTCTTTGAAAAAAGGAGCTTGCGTGTCTTGATTCGCAAGGAAGCTACTGATAAGAGCATCATACTCAGCGGTATGAGCAAAGGCTTCCACTGCCAAAGAAAAATGGGTTTTCTCGCTCAACTTACCCTTTTCTTTAAGTTCCGAGAGAACTTCTTTATACCGTTTGGGATTAACTATAACTGCCACATCTTTATAGTTTTTGGCAGCAGAGCGTACCATGGTAGGACCACCAATATCAATATTTTCTATGGCTTCTTCTAATGTAACTCCTTTTTTAGCAATAGTATTGGCAAAAGGATACAAGTTGACCACTACCAAATCAATTGGTTTTATGCCATGCTCCTCCAGCTGTTTTTTATCTGACAACAGTTGACGACGTGCTAGTATCCCCCCGTGGATATTAGGATGTAAAGTTTTTACCCGACCTCCAAGAATTTCAGGAAATTTTGTTACTTCTGCTACCTTGATTACCGGAATCCCATCACCAGCCAACCGCTGAGCTGTACCGCCTGTAGATAGTATTTCAAACCCCAGTTCTACCAATTCTTTAGCAAAATCAACCAGGCCTTGCTTGTCAGAAACACTTATCAAAGCTCTTTTAGTCATCAATAATGCACCTTCTTCCTTTGAGGTTAATTTTATTTTGGGCAAAGAGACTTATTGCTCGAGGATAAAGACGATATTCTTCTTTGTGGATTTTTTGCTGTAAACTTTCCACCGTATCCTCATTTTCTACCTCTACTACTGCCTGCAAAATAATAGGTCCCGTATCCAATCCTTCATCTACAAAGTGAACAGTACAGCCGCTTACCTTGACCCCATATTCCAAAGCATCCGCTACTCCTCGGGTACCGGGAAAGGCCGGTAGCAATGAGGGATGAATATTCATGATTCTACCTGCATATTCCCGAACAAAAAAAGGAGTTACCAAACGCATATACCCAGCTAAAACAACCAAATCTATGTCATATTTTTTTAGAAGAGAAACAACAGCCCTGTCGTAATCTTCTTTATTCTGATATTGCCGAGGAGGAAGATGATGTGCAGGGATATTCCTTTTGGCTGCTCTTTGCAAAGCAAAAGCATCTTTTCTATTGCTGATAACTACAACTACATTACCAGCTATTTCACCACTGTCACAGGACTCCATAATTGCCTGTAAATTAGTGCCGCTACCAGATACCAATACAGCAATATTCATTTATCTCTCCTTCTTATTTTGCAACTACTCAGCCTATCGCCTATTACTCTGTTCTTAAAGTTTTCTCAAAGTTGCCTAAGTAGTTATTAAAACTTTCCCTTTTCCTGAAACTACTTCGCCTAAAAGATGAAACTTCTCCCCTTGCTTATGCATAACCGCACAGAATAGATCCATATCTGAAGCAGATATAACAACAACATAACCTGTTCCCATATTAAACGTTCGGTACATTTCTTCCTCCGGCACATTACCTAGCTTTTGCAAAAGGTAAAAAACAGGTAACACTGGTATGTTTTTTTTGTTAATTTTAACATCCACATTATCCGGCAAAATTCTAACTAGGTTTCCAAGCAACCCCCCTCCGGTGATATGAGCCATACCCTTTATATTAACTTCAGCCAACAAAGAACGAATCAAAGAAACATAAATACGCGTAGGCTCTAAAAGTTCTTCTCCCAGTGTCCGCTTAAATTCTAACACATATTTACTTGTTTTCCAGGCAAGCGTATCCAAAAATATTTTACGTGCCAGGGAATAACCATTGCTGTGTAAACCACTAGAGGGAATACCTACCAGCAAATCTCCGGGAACAATATTACTACCATTAACAATTTTACTTCTTTCTACCATCCCTACAGAAAAACCAGCTAGGTCATATTCATTTTTTTTGTAGAACCCCGGCATTTCTGCTGTTTCGCCACCAACTAACGCACATCCTGCTAATTTGCATCCAACAGCAACTCCCGCCACAATTTCAGCAACTTTACTAGGATGAATTTCCCCTGTGGCTAGGTAATCCAAAAAAAACAAAGGCTCTGCGCCTGACACCAAAAGGTCATTAACACACATGGCCACAACATCCTGCCCTATTGTATCATGTTTACCCAATAAAAAAGCTATTTTCAGCTTGGTGCCTGCGCCATCAGTGGCTGAAACCAAGACAGGTTCCCGATATTTTTTTAAATCCGGTGCAAAAAGAGCACCAAAGCCACCAATATCTGTGAGCACTTCTCGACGAAATGTTCCTCTTACATGAGGTGCTATAAGTCGTACCGTTTCATCTCCTGCTTTGATATCCACTCCAGCATCTTTATAGGTGTGTATCTTTTTCTCCATCAGCTGACCTCCGGCTTTACAAGATAGTGGCCATCAAAACAGGCAAGGCAAGCTTCATCAAGCGAAAAACCAACGGCGGACAACATACCTTCTACGCTCAAAAACTCCAGACTATCAGCTCCTATAGCCCGGCTCATTTCAGAGACTGCCATCCGGTTAGCTATAAGTTCTTCAGAGACAGAAGTATCAATACCATAGTAACAACTATGTTTAACTGGTGGTGAGGTGATACGAACATGTACTTCTCTAGCTCCGGCATTTTTTAGCATTTGCACTATCCTCATACAAGTAGTACCTCGCACAATGGAATCATCCACCATCAAAACTCTCCTGCCTGCCACAATCTTTTTAACAGGATTTAATTTTAATTTTACCCCTAAGTCTCGTGCCTTCTGATCAGGTTGAATGAATGTTCGCCCAATATAGCGATTCTTGATAAAGCCCACCTCGTAAGGTAAGCCCAATTCCTCGGCTAGCCCCGAAGCTGCCGCAATACTGGAATCAGGTACGCCTATTACTATGTCTGCTTCTATCGGGTGTTCTCTGGCCACTTGTCTGCCCAGTTCCTTTCTTACCAGGTGGACATTTTTTTCTTCTATATTACTGTCAGGACGAGCAAAATAAATATATTCAAAAATACAGATAGCCTTACCTGTTTCGGCTGCTACAGTACGACTGCGTATACCACCTCTATCAATCACAACCATCTCACCCGACTGAATATCTCGTATAAATTCAGCACCAATAGTATCAAAAGCACAGGTTTCAGAAGCCAGCACATAACCACCCCCTTCCATTTTACCCAGGGAAAGAGGGCGAATACCGTAATAATCTCTTAGCCCTATCAGACTAGTCTCGGTCATAATCACAAAAGCATAAGCTCCTCGCAGATGGGGCATAGCCCTGGTAATGGCTTCTTCTATGTCTGCATCCTGTTCCCGGGCTATCAAATGAGCTATAAGCTCACTATCTGTAGTAGTCTGGAAAATAGATCCTTTATCTTCCAGAGACTGCCGAAGTTTCACGCCGTTGACCAAATTTCCGTTATGAGAGATAGCTATTGAGCCCCTGCGATATTTTACCAGAAGCGGTTGGGCATTTTCTAAAGAACTTTCCCCACTGGTAGAATAACGCACATGCCCTATTGCTAAATCGCCCTTTAAACCATGCAAGCTGTTCGGATTAGGAAAAACTTCTGAAACCAAACCCATATTTTTATAAAGTGTGATCAAGTGTCCATCAGCCACGGCTATGCCAGCACTTTCCTGACCTCTATGCTGTAAAGCATACAAAGCATAGTAAGAAAGACGAGCTACATCTTTTCCCGGGGCATAAATGCCAAAAACACCACATTCTTCTCTTAATTTATCTATTAACATAAACTTGAATCTCCCATTAAAGACGGTATAGTTTCCCGCCATTTTCGCTCTATTATTTGCATATCCAGATCGAGAAAAACCTCTTCTTTGCTTTTTATTAATAATCTTGAAGCTGGAAGGACGCTGCCTATCGATTGAAAGGGAACATTCGCTTGCTGTAGTATTTTTCCAACTTCAGGCAAGTTGTTTTCTGATACAGATAACAACACCAGGGGTGCTCCTTCACCAAAAAGAAAAGCTGTAGCTTCTTCTCCTGGCGGCAGTTCAACCTCTGCTCCCAAATTACCAGCAAGGGCACTTTCTGCCAGACTCATTGCCAGCCCTCCTTCTGCCAGATCATGTACTGAAGCTAATAACTTAAGCTCTGCTAAGGAAAGAAGAACTTCCTGTATTTTTTTCTCTCCTAACAAGTCAGGCGCAGGAGGAACCCCTCTCGTTTGCCCGTAAACAGCTTTGAGGTATTCACTGGCTTCTAAGGAAGGCTTTCCGGTGCCTGCTAAAATTAAGTGGTGACCAGCCTCTTTGAAGCAGGGCGTCACTATATTACCAATATCTTCTATGAGACCTATCATGCCTATGACCGGTGTAGGGAAAACAGCTCCTCCATCTGTTTCGTTATAAAAGCTCACATTTCCACCAGTTACCGGGGTATCAAAAGCTAAGCAAGCATCTTTAATTCCTGCGGCTGCCTGTGCAAATTGCCAGTAAATTTCCGGCTTTTCAGGGTTACCAAAGTTAAGGCAATCTGTTACTGCCAAAGGCTTAGCTCCCGTACAAGCCAAATTACGAGCCGCTTCAGCTACAGCTAAGGCTCCCCCACGGTAGGGATCTAAATAAGTATAACGGGCGTTGCAATCAACGGTCATAGCAATACCTTTTTTGCTCCCCCGTATTCTTAAAACAGCAGCATCACTCCCCGGCGGAAGAACAGTAGATGTCCTAACCATATGATCATACTGGCGGTAAACCCAAGCTTTAGAACTTATATTGGGAGACAGCAGAAGCTTATAAAAAGCTTCTGAGGGAGTTATTGTTGTCAAAGAATCCAATCCTTCAAACATCCCTGTTTCTTTTAAATAAGCTGGTTTTTTCATTTCAGGAGAATAAACAGGCGCACCTGCCGCTAAGCTCTCTGCCGGAATGTTGACCACAGGTTCGCCGTCTTTGGTAATTTTAAGTTGCCCATCAGCAGTAACCCGACCAATAGTAACAGAAGTTAATCCCCACTTGGTAAAAACTCTCTCCACTTCGCCCTCTTTTTCCTTTTCTACCACCAAAAGCATTCTTTCCTGGGATTCTGAAAGCATAATTTCGTAAGGAGTCATACCCTCTTCTCGTGTTGGCACCTGGTTAATCTCAACTTCCATACCCGTGCCTGCTCTACTGGCCATTTCACAAGTCGCACAAGTAAGACCTGCTCCTCCTAAATCCTGAATACCTACAATGATTTTTTTATCAATAAGCTCAAGGCAGGCTTCCAGTAAAAGTTTTTCCATAAAGGGATCACCCACCTGAACAGCCGGTCGCCTCTCTTCCGAAGCTTCTCCCAACTCTTCAGAGGCAAAAGTCACTCCGTGCATACCATCCCGACCTGTTCTGGCTCCTACTAGAATTACAGCATTACCTATTCCGGCAGCCTGTCCCAGGGCAATTTTATCTTTTTCTATTATTCCCACACACATAACATTTACCAGTGGATTGCCACGATAACTCTCATCAAAAAACACTTCTCCTCCTACCGTAGGAATACCAATACAGTTGCCATAGCCAGCAATTCCGGCTACCACTTCTTCCATCAAGTAACGCACTCTAGCATCTTCCAAAGGACCAAAGCGGAGTGAATTCAGCAAGGCAATCGGTCGCGCTCCCATAGTAAAAATATCTCTGATAATTCCTCCTACCCCGGTAGCAGCCCCTTGATAAGGCTCAATTGCTGAAGGATGATTATGACTTTCCACCTTAAATACTATCGCCAGACCGTCACCAATGTCTATTATACCGGCATTCTCACCCGGACCTTGCAAAACTCTCTCCCCTGTGATCGGAAAAGTTTTTAAAACCTGCCGTGAGTTTTTATAGCTGCAATGCTCTGACCACATAACACTATACATGCCTAATTCCACATAATTAGGATCCCGCCCTAAAATGCCCTGAATGAGTTCGTACTCATTATCCTTTAATCCCATTTCTCGCCAGAGACCTTCTTTCATCAAATTCTCACTTCCTGCCTTCAAATTAGTACTCAAATTAGTACTCAAATTAGTACGGAATGGACTGGGTAAGTGAGTCAGTAAGTCAGTAGGTCAGTGGGGAACGAAGAGCCAGTAATCCTTTCTCTCCATTCACTCGTCAACCCCTCGTCGTCTCTCGTTCCTACTTACCCACTTACAGCCGTAGGCTGACTTAATCACTCAGTCACTCAGTCACTCAGTCACTTCTCCAATGTTTTATAAGCGAAGAAAAAATCTTTTTACCATCTTGCGAACCAAGTATTGTTTCCCCGGCTCTTTCCGGATGAGGCATCATCCCTAAAACATTTCTCTCCCGGTTACAGATACCAGCAATATTATCTATAGAACCATTGGGGTTAGCTTCCGGGAAAGCGTCTCCCTCAGGACTTACATAGCGAAAGATTATCTGATTCTCTTTGTTAAGTTCTTCCAAAGTAGAATCATCTACGTAATAATTACCTTCACCATGGGCGATCGGTATATTTAAAATCTCACCTTCCCGGCAATCCTGCGTAAAAGGAGTTTGTATGTTTTCCACACGTAAAGTGGTAAATTGGCAACGAAACTGTAAGTGGTTATTGCGATATAATGCCCCCGGCAAAAGCCCTGCTTCCAGCAGAACCTGAAATCCGTTGCAAATACCCATAACCAGACCACCGCAAGCAGCAAACCCTACAATACTTTCCATTACCGGTGAAAAGCGGGCAATAGCTCCACAGCGCAAGTAATCTCCGTAAGAAAAACCTCCCGGCAGAATAACACAGTCAGACCCTTTCAGATCAGCTTCTTTATGCCAGAGATAGACTGCTTCTTCCCCCATCACATCCTTGACCATATGATAAGCATCCAAATCACAATTGGAACCAGGAAAAACAACTATACCAAATTTCATTCTTCTACTTCTCCTCTCGGACTTCCTACCCACTTTGACTCCAACGCCGCTTATTTGCGTTTTTATTATTTCTCGCCAAGCCTACTTTTCCAGTACGATGATTTCCTGCTACAGTGCATAACAGCAAGTATCAAAATATAATGGTCCTCAATAGAATAAAGAATAGCGTAAGGAAAACGTTTAGTGAGGCAACGGCGAACGTCTTCATCAATCACACGATACAAAAGTGGGGTTTCAATAATTTTTTCAATCGCATACTCCACTTCACTATAAAACGCCAAGCCTAATGAATAGCTCTTTTCGGAATAATAGAGTGCCGCTTTTTTAAATTCAACAAGTGCCTCTGGATGAAATGAATATG
>CAZIRG010000015.1:0-18174 GCA_964541505.1 uncultured Syntrophomonadaceae bacterium
GTTTACAGTTTACAGTTTACAGTTTACAGTTTACAGTTTACAGTTTACAGTTTAGTGACGAGAGTCCGAGGTGACGAATCCTAGGTAACTGTTAACTGATAAAATGCACGTTAGTTGCATTTGGCAGTATGTATGAAAATGTAAGTTAGTTGCCTTGGTGAATATAAAAAAGCGAGGTGGATAAAATGTTTTTATTTGGTAGATTTACGGAAAGGGCGCAGCAGGTTTTAATATTTGCTCAGGAGGAAGCTAGATCACTACAGCATAATTTTATTGGTACGGAACATATTTTGTTGGGGTTGATTCAAGAAGGGGATGGCATAGCTTTTCGGGTTTTAGAATCTTTAGGTGTTGATCTGAATACTGTCAGGCAGCAGGTAGAAAAGATTATTGGTAAGGGAAATAAACCTTCAGCTACCATAAGTTATACTCCTCGTGCCAAAAAAGTGATTGAACTTGCTATTGAAGAAGGGCGTAGCTTGGGTCATAATTATGTAGGTACTGAACATCTTCTTCTGGGTTTGCTACGCGAAGGAGAAGGGATAGCTGCCCGGGTACTGGCTGATCTGGGTATAAATTTGGAATTAGCCAGAGAAAGAATTTTGCAGAGTCTGGGTAAAGGAAAAGTTCCGGCAGGTAAGCCTGGATCTGCTCGTAGGATTAAGAGTAAGAGCAAAACACCGGCTTTGGATAATTTTGGCAGGGACTTGACTCGTTCCGCCCGAGAAGATAAGCTTGATCCGGTAGTGGGTAGAGAAAAAGAGATAGAAAGAGTTTTACAGATTCTTTCTCGTCGAACTAAAAATAATCCCTGCTTGGTTGGTGAGCCTGGCGTCGGGAAGACAGCTATAGTTGAGGGATTATCGCAGAGGATTATCGCCGGGAATGTACCGGAAACACTTAAAGATAAGAGAGTTATTGCGATTGATATGGCTGGTTTGGTGGCTGGTACTAAGTACAGAGGTGAGTTTGAAGAAAGGCTTAAAAGAATATTAAATGAAATCCGTGAAGTAGGGGATGTTATAGTATTTATAGACGAAATGCATACTATAATTGGTGCCGGGGGTGCTGAAGGGTCTATTGATGCTTCCAATATATTTAAACCTGCGTTGGCAAGAGGTGAAATGCAGTGTATCGGTGCTACTACTTTGGATGATTATCGAAAATACGTAGAGAGAGATTCTGCCCTAGAGAGGAGATTTCAACCGATTACTGTTGATGAGCCGACCCAGGAAGAAAGCCTGCGTATTTTGAAGGTTTTACGGGATCGTTATGAGGCCCACCACCGGGTTAAAATTCCAGACAAAGTTTTGGAGTTAGCGGTAAAGTTAGCTGGCAGGTATATAACAGACCGTTTTTTGCCTGACAAAGCTATTGACCTAATGGATGAAGCGGCTTCCCGAGTAAGATTACAAAACTATACTGCACCGCCGGATATAAAAAAACTAGAAGAAAAAATCGAACAAATTCAGAACGAGAAAGAGGCCGCTGTACAGGGTCAAGAATTTGAGGAGGCAGCAAAGATTCGGGATAAAGAGCAAATGCTACGCAATGAGTTGGAAAGTTTAAAGGGCAAATGGGAAGAGCAAAAAGCAACGAATGATATTACAGTTACGGAAGAAGAAGTTGCCCAGATTGTTTCTGGCTGGACTGGAATTCCGGTTAAGAAACTGGTTGAGGAAGAGGCAGAAAGGCTTCTAAATATGGAATCTATTTTGCATCGCAAGCTTATTGGTCAGGAAGAAGCGGTAAAAGCTGTTTCTCGGGCTATTCGTCGGGCGAGAGCCGGGTTGAAGGACCCCAAAAGACCTATTGGCTCTTTTATATTTTTAGGACCGACGGGGGTAGGTAAAACCGAGTTGGCCAAAGCTTTGGCAGAGTCCTTGTTTGGCGATGATGAAGCCATGATTCGATTGGATATGTCTGAATATGCCGAGCGTCATACTACGGCACGCCTAATCGGTGCACCTCCCGGGTATATCGGTTTTGAAGAAGGTGGTCAGCTGACGGAAAAAGTACGGCGAAAACCTTATTCTGTGATTCTTCTAGATGAAATAGAAAAAGCTCACCCAGAAGTTTTTAATACTTTGTTGCAGGTGTTAGAAGATGGCAGGCTTACAGATGGTAAAGGAAAGACAGTAGACTTTCGCAATACAGTGATGATTATGACTTCTAACGTTGGTGCCGAGCTTATCAGAAAACAATCTGTTGTTGGTTTCAGATCTGCAGATAAGGAAAAGAAATACGAGGACATGAAGGGTCGTGTCATTGGGGAACTACGCAAGACTTTTAGACCTGAATTCTTAAACAGAGTTGATGAAATCATAGTGTTTCATTCACTGGAAAAAGAGCACCTGCGCAAAATTGTTGACCTGATGCTGCAGGAATTGAGCGAGAGATTGCAGGAACATGAACTGGAGATGTTGGTTTCTACAGAAGCTAAAGAATTTTTGTCTAAAAAAGGCTACGATTCTATCTATGGCGCTAGACCTTTGCGTCGGGCTATTCAGAAGTACTTGGAAGACGAATTGTCGGAGGAGATGCTGAAAGGTAAGTTTAAAAACGGTGATGTTATTGTGGTAGAAATAGATGATAAAAATGATAAAAAGTTGGTTTTTACCATGAAAGAGACGGTGACTAAGTGAGTGGAGGTAAAATATGAGTAAGAGCCAATTTGTTAAAGATTTAAAACTTGGTGATATGGTGGATAGTTATTTTGTGATAGCAGAGATGAAATATTACAAATTCACTGATAAGAGCAGAGAAAAAGAAAAATTTGTGCGTCTTCTCCTATCTGATGTTTCAGGGACAATTAAATCCATACTCTGGAATGGTAGCCTAGCGAAGAAAATGTCTCTTTCACCTGGTGATGTAATACAGGTTAGAGGTGAAGTGGGGGATTACAATGACAGCTTACAGCTTGCTATAAATTTTTTACAGGTGCTGTCAGAAGAAGAAATAGACCGCTATTCTCTGCAAAAATCTAGTTCGAAAGATACAGGCGAGATGTTGAAACGTTTATTTCAAATAATAGAAAAAGAGATAACCCAGACTGATTTGAAGTTGCTTGTAGAGTCTTTTTTCCAGGATAAAAACTTTAGGCATGCTTTTTCTTTATCTCCTGCCGCCCGCAAGGTACATCATAACTACTTAGGAGGATTGTTAGAACATTCTCTGGAGGTGGCGGAAATTTGTCTTTTAATGCTCCATCTTTATCCTGAAAAGTTAAACCCCTCCCTTCTTTTAACAGGGGCTATACTTCACGATATAGGTAAAATAGAAGAATATGACTTGAAAAGTCTCAGCTTTAATCTGACTGACAGGGGAAAACTTATTGGTCATATAACTATTGGCTTGGAAAATCTCAGAGAAAAATATGCGGCTTTGGGAAAAATCCCCTTTAATTTACGGACAGAGTTGGAACATATGATTTTAGCACATCATGGACAAAAAGAATGGGGTTCTCCCGAAGTGCCTAAAACTTTTAATGCTTTTGCTCTTTTTTATGCTGATCTGACTAGTGCCAGGTTGAGCCAGTTTGAACTTGTAGCGGCAAAAGGTGCTGGGGCAGAGAAAGGCTGGACAGAGTGGGATCGTTTGCTGGGGCGCAGTGTATATCTTGGGAATTAGAAGTTAGAGGTGGGAGGATTTGCGAAATGAAAACAGATCATATAAAGAAAGTAAAGAAATCAGCATCCAGAGAAAAGGTGGTGCAGTTACAAAGAGAACCAGATTATTATTTTGACAAAGGCAACTTGTATTTACAGAAAAATGATTTGGAGAAGGCCTTATTTTATTTTAGGAAAGCCGTAGAGACGGATCCGAAAGATGCAAAGAAACACTATTATCTGGGTTGTTTGTATAATCGCAGGGGAGAGCTGGAAGAAGCTAATAAGGTGTTTAAACATATTGTAGAGGAATTGGATTCTGACTTTACGGAATGTTACTTTGCCAGGGCCATAAATTATGGACTTTTAGAAGATGTAGAAATGGCAGAAACTTCTCTCTACCTTTATTTGATGTTTAGTCCTGATGGAGTGATGGCGGATGAAGCCGCAGAAATTTTTTTTTCACTTCTGGAGGACGAGGCAGCAATGCCACTATTGGAGGATTTGGATATAGTAGAGGCAGTAGATTATTGGTCAAATATGGAAGATTTTTGCGTACCAGAAGAACTTTATATTAATATTTTAAATACAGCTACTGAGCAGGAATTAAAAAGATTGTACAAAGTAGATAAAGGATTTAAAGAGGCTCTCCTTACGGGATTATATCATTGGGATGATGAAACTAAAGAGAAAATTATTTCTATGTATGCCATTCTTGGTGTTAAGGAAGGAGAAATTGCTTTAAGAAGATTTGTTAAAAATCCTTGGGTGAAAGAAAGATTGCGCCGGTTGGCTCTTTTATCTTTGAAAGATATGGGTTTTGTCGATGTAGTGGAAGTGTTTCAGGATGGCAAATTTAAAAATATTAAACATGAAGATTTAGCCAGTAAAATACCTCTCTGGGAACCAGAATGGCAGAGTGTTTTAGATTGTGCTTGGCAAAAAATGCAGGATGGCGGCACATATGGCACATATAATGAAGATTTTTTGGCAGATCTTCATGCTATTTGGTTGGACTATATTAATACAGTTTTCCCCGATGTGCCACATATAAGCAAGGTAGAAACCTGGGCTGCCGGGTTGGAGTATAGCCTGGTGCGTTTCCATTTTTTGAATGTTTCGCAAAAGGAAATTGCTAGAAGATATGGTGTTTCTGCCAGTAGCGTGTCTGCGAAGTTTAAAAAGATTAATAAGGTGTTGGGTTTAGAGCAAAAGGCTTTTCAGAAGTGAATTAACTGGTTAGAGGTGAGTAACTAAGAGTGCGGAGTCAGAGGCAGAAGAACCTGACCTGAGCTAAATTCGAATGAGTTGAAAGCTAAAAGAAGGAGCAATAAGCTTTAAGCTTGCTCCCTCTTTTTGAGGTTTGAAAAACTGATGTAGCGTTCTGTTTTTGTTATTTGCTTGTTGTTTCAAAACCTTCGTTAGCCCAGCCGCGGGGCTCTGTTCTGGCTACCCCTATGCCGCTGTGTAGTGATACGGCGTCATAGCCCAACAATCTCAAGATGGCGACTGTCTGTCCAGCTGTCTGTCCGGAGTAGCAATAGACGACAATTCTTTTGTCAACCGGCAGGACGGTAAATTGTGTTTGCATGCCTTGGGAATAAGGGATATTGATGGCCCCAGGGATATGCTTGGCAGCAAAGTCCTCAGCCTTTCTTACAGATAGGAACATGGTGTTGGCATCGTTTAAGACTTTATTGGCGTTTTCGGCAGAGATTATATTATTCGCAACTTCAGTGTCGGCAACATCTGCTAGGGCTATAAAATAGTCCTTTACAGCTGCTTCTAGAGCTGGTTCTATGTCTAGTTTGTTTACCTCTGGAAAGTCAGCAGGGATTGTTCCTATAATTTCTTCATGATTTTCAATAGTTGAGATTCCTCGCACATAACCGAATCTGACCGATTTGGCATCAAAGCCGGCTACATTTAACAGTGCTACTACTTGTCCGGCTGTTTGACCGCTATAGCAGTAAATATATATTGTTTCATCTGCCGGTAATTTGTCCAGATTATCACCGATGGCAGTTCCCCAGGGAAGGCTTACAGCACCGATCACATGACCTGCTGCAAAACTTTCTGCTTTTCTGATGTCCAGAATAAACATATCGTCTCCGGCCAGCACTCTTTCCACAAAGGTAGCTTCATTGATTAGCTCTTTGTCGCCAGGCAGGTTGGCAAAGTAAGCCATCGCAGCATCAGCAACTATTTCCGCATCACTTGGTACATCCGGTTCAGGGGTAGGTTCTGGAGTTTCCTCCGCAGGTGGATCGTCTACCGCAGGTGGGTCCTCTTGTGGGCCACACCCTGCGAGTGCTAGTGATAACACCAGCATTACAACTAGAAATGGTAACAGGATTCCTAACTTTTTCTTCATGATTTTAAACCCTCTCCTCTTTAATGATTTGTTATTTTTGTAACATGCTTAATTGTAGCACATATTACCTATGCATAGCGTGACAATCTGTTTATACAGCATAAGAAAATCAAATACCAGAAGCGTTACATTCAACTAACTGTTGAATAATAGAATTACCTATCAGCCGCCTCCTGGCTCTTCTTCTGGCTCGTCTGGCGTCATCGGAGCTTTGCCGCACGGCAATTGTACGGGTAAGGACTCATCTGCCGACCATTCCAGCCAGCCACCGTCAAAAAGCTTAAGATTTTCGTACCCGGCATTATATAAAGCCAGGAAAGTGTGGGCACCCCTGATAGAGGATTTACAATACAGGATAATGGGATTATTTTCCCGGATATCTTTATCACGGTACATGAGTTTTATTTCTTGTACTGATTTAATGGTGCCGTCATAGTAGTGATTATCAAGGTAGTTTACCAGGACAGCTCCCGGTACAGCTCCAGCATCAAACTCTTCCTGTGTTCTGGTATCCAAAATGATAACGTTTTCGGCTGGATTGTTTACCTGGGCGATAACTTCGTCAATGCTAGCAATCAAATTCTTGTTGGTCGAATGAGCTGTATATTCTGTTGTCGTAACAACAACAGCCTCTTTAGTTCTTTGTGCGCCTGCTTTTAAGAGGGCAGCCAGACCACCATTTACTACTTTTGCGTTGGTATGTCCGTACACTTTTAATGTCCACCAGAGCCTAGCTGCATCCATGTTGTTGTTGCTGTCATAAATGATTACCAGAGAATCGTTGGCGATACCTTTTTTGCCCATTAATTCCTCGAACTGAGTTTGCGATAGAAGCATGTTGGGGACAGGGTCATCTATAACGATATCACCTCTTGTGATATTTACAGCCCCTTCTAGATGTCCTTGATTATAGGCAAGAGACTTTTGTGCATCTACAATTATAACGTTAGGTTTGCCAGATAGTCTGATTGCTTCTGTGGCACTGATTATATATTTGCCATTTCCCGAAAAAAGTGTGGTGCAGCCTGTCGCTAAAAGCATTACAGCTAGCAAGGCGATAATCAGGGTTGTTTTAGGAGTAAATTTCATTGTTTTTCCCTCCCTCCTTTCGTAGTTACTCAGGGTTGTTAGGCTCATGGTACCCGGGTTGTTAGGTTCACGGTTCAACAGTTCACGGTTAGGGCTAGGGTCACGGTTTGGGTGCTCTTTGTTCTCCAACCTTGAACCTCGGAACCCTGAACCCAGATACCTACTCTATTTCTTTCTGTATCTTTTCTTTAGTGATATCGCAAATAAGTTTAACCACTTTACCATCTTTAACTACGGCAACACAGGGATACTCAGTTACATTCAATCTGGAAGCTATACCAGTAGATTTATAGACATCTATTCTGGAAACTTTCACTTTGCCCTGGCCTTCTCTTTCTATTTCTTCCATAATCGGCAGGAGCTCCCTACTTGGAGCATCAGCAGCATTATAGACATAGACCAGATTAGATGGACAGCTCGTTGTCATAATCCGGTTGTGAAAAATCTCGCTTTCGGCAATATACTTTTCGGCGGCAAAAGCAGCGATGGCACCGTCCCCGACTGCTGTGGCAACCTGTTTTAAAAATTTATCTCTGACATCACCAGCAGCAAAAACACCTTCCAGGTCAGTTTCCATGCGTTCATTGGTAATGACAAACCCGTGGTTGGTTAGCTTGATTTGTTCCTGGAAAATTTCTGTATTGGGAAGGTAGCCTATAAACTCAAAACAGCCGTCAACTTTTAATGATTCAAGCTTATTAGTTTTTAGGTTTCTTAAGACTACTTCACTTAGATAGTCTTCCCCTTCAAAGCTGTCAACGACAGTATTCCAGAGAAACTCCATTTTAGGATTGGCGAGAGCTACTTCTTTGGCTATTTCGTTGCAGTCCATTTTACCATGATCATGGATTACGGAGACATAAACCTTCTCAGCAAATTTAGTCAAAAACATACCTTCTTCGATAGCAGCATCACCACTACCAATAATCAAGAGTTTTTTGCCTGTACTGGCAGCTGCATCGCAGGTAGCACAAAAAGAAATTCCTTTGTCAAACAAAAACTTCTCTTCGTTTTGAGCACCGGTTGTTCTTGGTCTGCCACCACTAGCGATAATAACTGCTTTTGCTTTATAGATGGTACGAAAAGTTTCTATTATTTTTGTTTCTTTGGTTAGGTCAACGCTTTTAACATCAGTTAGTTTGAATTTAACCCCAAACTTTTTTGCTTGTTTTTGGAAAAGGTTCATGATTTCGAGACCGGTTGCACTTTCAGGGAAGCCGGGGTAGTTCTCGATTTCATTAGTATAGGTTGCCAAGCCGCCTACCAGAGATTTTTCTATCAACAGTGTTTTTAATCTTGCTCTGCCAGCGTAGATACCAGCAGCCATGCCAGCAGCACCACCGCCGATGATAACCACATCATACTCTTCAACTTTTTTTTCTCTTATGGGCATACGGGACCCTCCTTATAAATAAACATGGATATTTACATAAAATATTTGACCAGCAGTTTGCTGCCTGTTATTGCTCCCAGAAATATAAAGAGAGCAAAAACCCAGCCAGAAAGAGAGAGAGAAGATATACCGCTGAATAAGGCGCCAATGTTGCAACCGGCAGCTATTCTAGCACCGTACCCCATCAAAAATCCCCCTAAAATAGCGGCTACAATTTGTTTTTTTGACTTTATCTTTTTGATTTTGAATTGAGAAGCAAGCAGAGTAGCCAGTAAGGCGCCGAAAATAATCCCGAGGTTTCTTATACTTCCGGTATGAGCCAAAAAGCCGGCATCAAGAGTGGCCTGCATGCTGCTGCTGCTAAAATGATGCCATTTGTCTACACTTCCACCTAGGGCCTGGTATAGCCACGCTCCCCAGAAAGCAAGAGTTCCTGACACTCCCCAGGGGTTACCGGTAGTGACAAAATTAACAATCTGGAACATAGATAGAAGCACGGCACCGGCTACATAGGTCCAGGCGTTTTTAAACCAGCTTTTATAGAATTTATTTTCACGTATATTCAAAGCTGCACTTCCTTTCTACAGTTTAGGCACCCTTCTCAATAATGACTTCCCACTCACCGTCATCTACTTCTTCAACCTCAACGTTATGCCCATCTTTCCTAGCCCATTCGGGTAGATTTTTCATGGCACAACTGTGGTCTATCTGGACAATAACAATATCTCCTATTTCTAACTCCTTTATGGCATTTTGTGCTTTAATTAAAGGAACGGGGCAAGCTTCTCCTAAAGCATCTACAATTAATTCTTTCATCTTTGATTACCTCCTAATTTTTGTTGTTTAATTTAAAATTAATTTAGACTATTCTAGGTCAACAACCAACATTTCTCGACAAAGGCATATTCAGTAGTTTACAGTTTACAGTGGTCACGAAGGTTAGGAGTGAGATTTCTAATTTGCTACACAATAATTGTACTCAGCAAATATAACTGGTAAAATGTAAGTTAGTTGCCTTTGGCGATATACTATACACTAAGAGATTTTTTTTCTATTTTCCCAGTTGTCAGCAAGGATGTAGAGGACCGCAATAAGCAATAACTGCAGAACTATAGCTCCAAACCAGCCGAAAATATCCGGCAGAAAAACCCTAGGAGCATCCTGAATGAAATTAAGCTTCCACCAGCCGAAATCATGCGCTCCCCATAATGAGCCGATGACAAAGAAAACCAAGGCCAGTGTTTGCATGGTGAAACCTTCTCCGACCCTCATCAAGGTACCAGATGCACAACCGCCGGCTATAACCATACCAACCCCAAAGATAAAGGCGCCGATTAAGGTAGCCAAGCTTATAGGGGCTATAAAGGCCTGCCCCGGAATAGGCAGATCTTTTAGAAAAGCGCCATACTTTATTGCAGTGAACGCAATACTGGTTATGGCAAAAGCAATCAGCACGGCTTTGGTGAGCGAGGTGCCTCCGGTTAGAAAAGGATCTCTTAATGAAGCTGTAAAACAGAACCTTGCTTTTTGGAGAATAAAACCGAAGGAAAGACCAATCAGCCAAAATAAGCTCAAGCGAGGATTTACAGTGGCTAGATAAATACCAAAAGCCAGCAAAGCTGCGCCTACAGCCAGCCCTAAGGGAATTTGATTTTTCTTTGGCTTCCTGGTTCTCGCACGCGAAGAAGACCTCCGTTTAATTTTCGACTCTATTTTCGACTCTGTTGTTTCGGTCTGTTCAGACATAAAGTTCACACCTCCTTTCCAACTTTGCGTAGTAACAGCAAGAGCTTGATAATTTTGTAACAATCTATCTGATACTAATCTTATCATACATACACTGGATTTGAATGATCTATATCATAATGAAGCATAAGAAAAACTAATAACTCTATATTTTAATAATTAATATAAGGTTTTCTTATAGCAAAATTTATGATATGATACTTTGGGAGGGGTGATGATAGGTGCATATTGAAAGTCTGGGTTATTTTTATTTGGTGGGGAAAACAAAAAGCATTTCCAAAGTTGCTGCTGAGGTTCATCTTTCACAGTCAGCTCTTAGCCAACAAATACAAAAGTTAGAAAACAGTTTGGGATGTGAATTATTAACCAGAAGCAATCGGGGAGTGGAATTGACATCGGATGGAGAGATTGTTTTTAAATATGCAGGATATATTATCAACACTTATGATAAAATGCGGCAGGATTTGGGCTCCCATGACAACAATGTTATAAAAATAGAAGCCACTTATCCAGTAGCTACCTATGCTTTGCCTTGCACCTTGTATAGAATGAAAAAAGAATTTCCGGGGCATAAATATGAGCTGACTTCGAACTTTTCTGACAATGTAAGGCAAAATATTCATAGCGATATCTGCGATTTGGGGTTTGTTATGGAGAAAGTAGATGATAACGAGTTGGTTTATTTTCAGGCAGGAACAGACAGGATTATTTTGGTAGCAGATATAAAAATGAAAATTGCAGCAGAAATAGAAGTGCAGGAGTTGTTGCAGCATGCCTTAATTTTGTTAATTGACCGCTTTGAAATAAGGAAAATAGTGGATGGCAAGCTAAAAAAGTTGGGGCATGATAGTGGTGATCTGAACGTATTATTTGATCTGGATTCTATTGAAGCTATCAAGTCATCTGTTTCTAGAAGGCATGGACTGGCTTTCTTGCCATACATAGCAATTAAAAAAGAATTATATAACAAACAATTCAAGGCTATAAAAGTTGTTGATTTTGAACCTGAATATGACATATATCTTGTGCACAAGAAGTTAACGGCTTTGAACAATGCTACAAAGGATTTTATTCAGTTCTTCAAAAAAGTAGGCAAAAAGAGCTTTTGCTAAAGTTTGGTAACAACTATTTCCCATACTCCATTCATAACCTCATCTGATTTTACCTTAGCCTTTTTGTTTTTGAAATAATCATTGATAGATTCCTCTGAACAACTGTGGTCTGTCACTGCCATAACAGATTCTCCAGCGGACATTTTTTTATATTCCTTAATGATCTTCATAAGAGGCATCGGGCAGATATCTCCAAAACAGTCTATTTTTTTCATTTGTTGCCACTCTCCAGCTTTATTTTAAATTCTGTGTAACTACTCAGGTCTATTGAGCTGTTTTTAAAATTATCTCATGCGTTGCTCTCAAGCTGCTGCAGCAAGGCTCAAGTAGTTACAATTCTGTTTGATTTACTTAGAGAATAACATAGAATTTATTTTTTAGCAATACTTCTTCTCTTATTACTTATAAAAATGATATGCTAGGCAGGAAACAGGGGTTCTTTAGCGAAATTATAATTAAAGATGGGATAAGGGGAGCATTAAGTTAATGACAGAACTTCTGATTCGGGGAGGAACACTTGTTGATCCTCTCCAGGGGATACATGGCATAAGAGATATTTTGGTGAAAGAAGGGAAAGTAGCTGCTGTTGGTAAGGGGTTGCCTGTTTCTGAAAGCGTTCGGATAATAGAGGCAAATGAGAAATTGATTTTTCCTGGTTTTATTGATCTTCATGTTCATTTAAGGGAGCCGGGAGGAGAAAGCAAGGAAACTATTGCCAGCGGTTGTGCTGCTGCTATTGCCGGTGGTTTTACGGCTTTGTGCTGTATGCCCAATACTTCTCCGGTTGCTGATAGTGATGTTGTTATTAATTACGTGCAAAAAAAAGTGAAAGAACTGTCTATATCCCCGCAGGTTTACCCTGTAGGAGCTCTTACTAAGAATTTAGCCGGGTTTGAGCCGGCTGAAATGGTTGCCATGCAAAAAGTGGGAGTAAAGGCGGTTTCTGATGATGGCAGAACAGTAGCCTCTGCTGCTGTTATGGCTAGGGCTATGGCGAAAGCAGCAGAGCTGGGGCTGAAGGTTATCAGTCACTGCGATGACCCCGGGTTGGCTGTAGGAGATATGAACGAGGGCTCGCAGGCGGCTCTTTTAGGCATTGTCGGCAGCCCAGCTGTTGCTGAAACAATAATTATAGCGCGTGACATACTCTTAGCGGAATATATAGGATGTTCTTTACACATAGCACATGTCAGTACTGCCGGGGCGGTGGAGCAGATTGCCTGTGCCAAGGAGAAAGGACTGCCGGTAACAGCAGAGGTAACCCCACACCATCTTTCTTTAACGGAAAAAGATGTAAACGGATGCAACTCTGATTTTAAGATGAATCCCCCGCTGCGTACGGTGGCGGATAGGGAAGCCTTGCGAAGCGCCTTAAAAACAGGCGTTATTGATTGTATAGCCACAGATCATGCGCCGCATACACCAGCAGAAAAGGCAGTGGAGTTTTCTATTGCTCCGTGTGGAGTGGTGGGTCTGGAAACAGCCTTAGCAGTAGTGATGACAGAGATGGTTTTACCAGGATTTCTTTCTTTAGAGGAATTGGTGCAACGTTTTTCTGTTGCGCCTGCTTATTTTTTAGGGATTGAGGGAGGAACATTAAAACCAGGCTTTCCGGCTGATATTACTATAGTAGATAAAAACAAAAAACGAATGGTAGAGAAAGAAAAGTTTCTTTCCAGAGGTCGCAACACCCCTTTTCACGGGCGTATTTTGCAAGGTTGGCCTGTAATGACTATTTTGCAGGGAAAGGTGGCCGGCGAGGAACGAGGGTCAGTTAGAGGTGGGAAATGGTAAAGCCTCCTGTGGAGAATTTACGAGTTCTGACGAAGGCGACAGCTAAGTCAGAAGTCCGAGAGGTTGGAAGTTGAATGGGGAACGGAGGACGAGGAGTGAGGTGGGAAGTGACCGAAAAAAATAGAAGACCGGATATGTCAGTAAAAATAGGCGATATTGCTTTACAAAACCCGGTATTATCAGCTTCAGGTTGTTTTGCTTTCGGTCAAGAGTACCGGTCTTTTTTTGACATTAATAAACTTGGTGCTATTGTGGTCAAAGGAACGACTCTTACGCCTCGCATCGGAAACTCTCCGCCTCGGTTAGTAGAGACGCCGGCAGGTCTTTTAAATGCTGTCGGCTTGCAAAATCCGGGAGTAGAAGCGGTTATAAAGGAGGAGTTACCTTTACTTACAGATGTTAGCCCGCCGATTATAGTTAATATTGCTGGCAGTACCCCAGAAGAATATATAGAAGTAGCTCGCCGCTTGGATAAAGTTGCTGTTGTAGCCGCTCTGGAATTAAATGTTTCCTGTCCCAATGTAGATAAGGGAGGACTAGCCTTTGGTACTTGCCCTAATGGGATAGAGGAATTGGTAAGGGAAGTAAAAAAAGTAGTAAGGAAAACTGTTATTGTTAAACTGTCACCCAATGTAACAGATATTACCTCTGTTGCTGTTGGTGCAGCCAGAGGGGGGGCAGATGCTCTTTCTCTTATCAATACATTGATGGGTATGAGTATTGACATAGAGCGGCAGCGACCTGTCCTAGGCAATATTACCGGTGGACTTTCCGGTCCGGCAGTACGTCCCGTTGCCTTGCGTATGGTTTGGCAGATAGCCGCAGAGGTATCTCTACCCATTATCGGTATGGGCGGTATTACTTCGGCTGAGGATGCTTTGCAGTTTATATTGGCGGGAGCCTCGGCAGTGGCTGTCGGCACAGCTGGCCTGGTAGACCCGGCTGTTTTCCCTCGTATAATTGCTGGTATAGAAAACTATTTAACCAGAAAGGGCGTTAATTCCTTACAAGATATCTGTGGGGCAGCGCAGGGAGGTTTAAAAAAGATATGATTGAAAATAAAAGCAAAATAATTGTGGCTTTGGATGTGGCAGAGGAGAATAAAGCATTAGAGCTGGTGGACTCTCTTGTTTCGTTGACACCCTACTTTAAAGTAGGGTTAGAGCTTTACTGTCATACCGGACCGTATATTATAAATATGATTAAAGAAAAGGGTGGTCGGGTTTTTCTGGATTTAAAATTTCATGATATCCCCAACACTGTTGCTGGTGCTATGCGAGTTGCTGTTGCTAGAGGAATTTTTATGGTCAATCTGCATGCTGCTGGGGGAGAAGAAATGTTGAAAGCTGCAATGGAAACTGTACAGGAGGAGTCTGCCCGGCTGAAAGTAGAATCTCCACTAGTGGTAGGAATAACAGTTTTAACTTCACTCTCACCAGTGGCATTGGAACAAATAGGAGTGTTTCGCTCTCCGGCAGAGCAAGTAGTGGCTTTAGCACGTCTTTGCTATGATTGTGGTCTACAGGGAGTAGTTGCCTCTCCCCGGGAAGCAAAGCTTTTGCGCCAGGAATTGGGTTCTGATTTTAAGATCGTTACACCCGGTGTGCGTCCTCACGGAGCTGAGTTTAAGGATCAGAAAAGGGTGATGACTCCTCGGGAAGCTATAGAAGCTGGATCTGATTATCTAGTAATAGGTCGACCTGTTATTGGAGCATCGAATCCTTACCGAGCATTAAAAGATATACAAGCATCAATGTAAAAGATAGTTTACAGTTTACAGTTGACAGTTAATAATTAAGATTGCAGGTGATTGAAGTGCTTTCTCGCACAGAAATATTTGAAATTTTTCGGGAAACAGGAGTATTGAAAGAAGGACATTTTTTGCTTTCTTCAGGAAGGCATAGTTCGCAGTATCTTCAGTGTGCCCAGGTTTTTAAGCATCCTGATGTTCTTGCTCGTCTGTGTTGTGATTTGGCAGATAAGCTCGATAGTAAAAAACCTGACCTGTGTGTTGCTCCGGCCATAGGCGGAATACTGCTGTCCTATGAAATGGCGCGATTATTGAAAGTACCGGCTATATTTGCGGAAAGAGAAGCAGGCAAAATGACTCTACGTAGGGGTTTCAATATTAACTCGGGGGAGCGGGTACTGGTAGTAGAAGATGTGATTACCACAGGAGGTTCGGCAAAAGAGGTCGTTGAAATGGTTCGTGAGCAGGGCGGTATAGTTACCGAAGTGGCAGTTATAGTTGACCGCAGCAAAGGGAAAGCATTTTTTGATGTTCCCTTAAAAAGTCTTATTAAAATAGACGTTACCAGTTATGCTCCGGAAGAGTGTCCATTATGCTTGGAAAGCAAACCATTAGTCAAACCGGGAAGCCGGTAGTTTGGAGGTTAGAAGTGGGAGGTTGGAAGTTGGACGAGGGTTAGGCCTCTAACTTCCCACCTCCCACCTCCCACCTCCAATATAGTAGGAGCAATCCCTTGTGGTTGCCCGAATAGTCAAAGTAAAAAGCATGCCCCATTCGACTACGCTCAGGGCAAGCTCTGAGCGACCGCAGGGAGTCGAATGGGTGGGAATGGGGAGTGGTAATATGGGGTGAGGGTATTGGGACTTGGTAATCTTTTGGCCTATGATGAAGGTGTAGGGATTCATGCTATCCGAATATTAAAAGAAGGGCGACTTCTTCCGGAAACAGAGTTTGTGGAGTTAAAAAGACCGGGAATTTCTTTGGAATTTCTTGTTGGCGGTTGTGATCGGTTGATTATTATAGATGCTCTAGCAGAAAAGAAAAGATCTCCGGGAACCGTGCACCGTTTGGAAATAACTACTGCTAACATGGAGGAAGTTTTACGAACCACTATTCATGGGTTTAATTTAATTCCCGTTTTGGCGGAAATCTACCGCAAGGATTCTTCTGGGAAAGAGCCGCAAGTGCTATTGTTTGGCATAGAGATTCAGGAACGTAACATCTTTGGCATCGGGTTAAGTCATCGGGTGAAAAAAGGACTGGACCTTTTGCTGGATATGATCTGGCATGAGTTAACCGATATAGGAGAGGATGAGAAGTGAGAAGGGGAGAAAATCGATAGTGGCTAAAACAAACATAATATTTTTTTGTACTGAGTGTGGGTATGAATCTCCTCGTTGGATGGGAAAGTGTTCTGCGTGTAATGCTTGGAACACTTTTGTGGAAGAAAGTTACTCTAAAAAAGAGAAAAAGAAATCACTGGTTACAATAAAGAGGAAGGCGACTTCTCCTCAGCCGATAACAGAAATAAGTGCTTTGGAGGGAGAGCGATTGGCAACGGGTAGCGGCGAATTTGATCGTGTTTTAGGTGGTGGGTTAATGCCGGCCTCAGTAGCTCTTCTGGGAGGGGATCCTGGCATTGGTAAATCCACTCTTCTTCTACAGGTTGCTGCTGGTCTAGCTAAGCAAGGACATTGCCTTTTATATGTTTCCGGCGAAGAGTCGGTGCAGCAGATACGATTACGTGGCGATCGCCTGAAAAGCTGCCATCCAGATCTCTTGTTGGTTTCAGAGACAGATATTTCTTTAATAGTTGATTATATTACCCAGAGTTCTGTCCAGATAGTAGTTATTGATTCGATTCAAACGGTATTTGACCCTGACCTTTCTTCTGCTCCCGGAAGTATTTCGCAGGTGCGTGGTTGCACTTCTATCTTAACTCGCCTAGCCAAGGAAAAAGATTTGGCCGTTTTTATTGTGGGACATGTTACTAAGGAAGGGCTTATAGCCGGTCCAAAAGTTCTAGAACATATGGTAGACTGTGTTCTTTCTTTTGAAGGGGACCGCCATCACAGCTATCGTATTTTGCGGACAGTAAAAAATCGCTTTGGAGCGGCTCATGAAATTGGGGTTTTTACCATGCAGGAAGAAGGGCTGAAGGAAGTAACCAATCCATCGGAGTTTTTTGTTACTAATCGCCTTAAGGGGGCTGCCGGCTCTGTGGTGGTAGCCAGTATGGAAGGTACGCGCCCTCTGTTGGTGGAAATTCAGTCGTTGGTAAGCCCCTCTCGTTTAGCCAGTCCGCGCCGCATGGCAACAGGGTTGGATTATAATAGGGTAGCACTTATTATGGCCGTTTTAGAAAAAAAGGTAGGTCTTTTTTTACAAGATCACGATGCTTTTGTAAAAGTAGTAGGAGGGGTACGGCTACAAGAACCGGCAGCAGACTTAGGATTAGCTGTGTCTCTAGCTTCCGGATTCAAAAATAGACCTGTAGAAAACAGGGATATTTTTATAGGTGAAGTTGGCTTAACAGGAGAAATTCGTTCTGTTAGTCGCTTGGCTGAACGTGTGCGAGAAGGGGAGAGGCTGGGGTTTAAGCGTTTTTTTATTCCAGCGACAACAGAAAAAAGGCTGGAAAATAAATTACAGAACATAGCAGCGATAGAGCTTGTTCAGGTTTCCTCCCTCATGGAGACAGTGGAAATAGTTTTAGGATAGGTTAAAATGTCCCATGGTATTTAGTCTTTGTAGCTCCTTATTAATAAGCTCATCCAAGTTAAAATCTAATAGATTGCAGAGAGCCACCATATAGAAAAGGTTACCTCCTAGTTTTTCGGAGATAATTTCTCGACAAACTTCACATAAACTTCCCTCCAGATGGGCACTTGCAAAATCTTTACATTCCTTTAAGGAAATATCAGGGGGGTATGATTGCTTGCCAGCTCTGATGGAGAGACAGCCACAAGAAGTTACAGCTTTACAGACAGACCGATTTACTGTAGAGGATGATTCCTGTAGCTTAGACAGAGTGTCGAGGATGCTTTTATGTCTGATTAAGAGTTCGGATACTTTGCTTTGAAACTCTGCGGTACGAGTATCTTTCATGCTTTCACCTCATTGTATTTTCTATAGCTTTATTATATTTTTTATATTGTTATTTGTCAATGTTGCGATTATAGAGAAATTTTTAGATTTTGAGATATTAGAAGCTGTCTTCTCAGGTAGATATTTTCATAGTTGGAAGACATTTCGACATTTCTTTTTTGGTTGACAAAATTGCTTTTTTATGCTAACATTAATGTGTA
>CAZIRG010000016.1:0-17530 GCA_964541505.1 uncultured Syntrophomonadaceae bacterium
TTTAGTTTCCAACCTCCAACATCCCACCTCCCACTTCCAATTTAGGAGGTGTGAAAAATTGCGACTTCATGAACTTAAAGAGGATAAAAACATTAAAAAAACCAAGCGTAAAGGAAGAGGTATTGCTTCCGGATTAGGTAAAACATCTGGCAGAGGACATGGTGGGCAGAAGTCTCGCTCCGGTGGTGGGGTCAGGCCGGGATTTGAAGGTGGTCAGATGCCATTACAACAGCGTTTGCCTAAGCGTGGTTTTACCAATATATTTCGTCGGGAAATGGTAGTGTTAAACGTGGAGAAATTGAACGACTTTAACGATGATACTGTGGTGACGCCAGTTCTTTTAAAAGAATCAGGCTTGCTAAGAAAGCTTAAAGATGGTTTAAAAATTTTGGGTCAAGGCGAATTGGAGAAAAAATTAACTGTACAGGCACATAAATTCAGTAAATCGGCTGTCGAAAAGATAGAGGCGGCAGGTGGTAAGGCAGAGGTGATATAGCTTGTTGGAAACATTAAAAAATGCGTGGAAGATTAAAGACCTGCGGCAAAGGATAATTTTTACTTTGGCAATGCTCTTTGTCTTTCGCATTGGCTCATTTATACCCATTCCCGGGGTGGATCCAGCTCAACTAATAGATTTGTTTCAAGGAGATAATCTGTTTGGCTTAATGAATGTAATTACCGGTGATGCCTTGAGTAGATTTTCTATATTTGCTATGGGTATTATGCCTTATATCAATGCCTCCATTATTATGAACCTTTTAACCATCGTCATACCAAAACTGGAAGAAATGGCTAAAGAAGGCGAAGAAGGACGTAAAAAATTGGCCCAACTTACTCGTTATGGTACTGTGGTATTAGCCTTACTACAGGCTAGCGGGATGACTTTTACTCTTTTTCGTCCGGCCATAGTGAATCCGACGATTTTTTCTAATTTCACCGTTATTATATCTTTGACAGCGGGTACAGCCTTTTTAATGTGGCTGGGTGAGATGATAACCGACAAAGGCATTGGTAATGGGATTTCCCTAATTATTTTTGCTGGGATTATCGCTGGGTTCCCTTCAGCTGCAGCTGTATTATATGAAACTGTGCGAGTAGGGGAAGCTACTATCTTTTTGGCTATTGTTGTGGTTCTTGTGTTGGTAGCCCTTTTGGTTGGCATAGTAGGTTTAGAAGAAGGTCAGCGCAGAATTCCTGTACAATATGCTAAAAGAATAGTAGGAAGGCGTATGTACGGAGGACAGTCAACTCATATTCCCTTGAAAGTTAACCAAGCTGGCGTTATTCCGGTTATCTTTGCTTCAGCTCTACTTATGTTTCCTATGACTATTGCTCAGTTTATTGATCAGCCTATAATAAACAGTATAGGGGCAGCTTTGGATTTCGGTAAGCCGCTTAATACAGTGCTTTACTTTATGCTGATTTTTCTTTTTACTTTCTTCTATACTGCGATTCAGTTTGACCCTTTAAAAGTAGCAGGAGATATGAAAAAGAACGGTGGGTTTATACCCGGGTTACGTCCAGGACGGCCTACAGCAGAGTATTTAGGTAGGGTTTCTTCACGATTGACCATGGTGGGGGCTTTATCCCTTGCTAGTATTGCTGTTTTGCCTATTCTTTTTCAAAATGCTACCCGGGTAAATATGATGTTTTCAGGCACAGGCCTTATTATCATAGTAGGAGTTGCTTTGGAAACCATGAAACAGGTAGAGAGTCATATGCTAATGCGAAACTACCAGGGTTTCATGAAATAAGTGTAGGTGCAGTCATGATAACGATTAAATCCAAAAGAGAGTTAGGTTTGATGCGTTTTGCCAGTAAAATTGTGGCAGAAGTTTTAGAACTAATGAAAAGTAAAGTTCATCCTGGAGTAACTACTTTAGAACTGGAGCAGCTGGCCGATAGATATATTCGTAAAGCGGGTTGCATTCCAGCTTTTAAAGGTTACAAAGGATTCCCTGCTAGCATCTGTACTTCCATTAATGAAGAGGTTGTACATGGCATACCCAGCTTACGTCGCTTGCAATCGGGAGATATAATCAGTATTGATGTGGGTGTGGTTTATAAGGGTTATTTTGGTGATGCTGCTAGTACTTTTGCGGTAGGGGAAGTTACTCCGGAAGCTTTAAGGCTTATTGAAGTCACTTCCAAATCATTGGAGGTGGGTTTGTCTGAAGCCAGACAAGGGAACCGTTTAAGCGATATTTCTCATGCTATACAAAGTTATGTAGAGAGTAATGGTTTTTCTGTAGTGCGTAACTATGTGGGACACGGTATCGGGAATCAAATGCATGAGGAGCCTCAAATTCCCAACTTTGGTCCTCCAGGACGTGGGCCCAGATTATCTTCTGGTATGGTATTTGCCATTGAGCCGATGGTTAATGTGGGCACTTGGCAGGTCGAAACTAAAGACGACAACTGGACTATAGCCACCCAAGACGGTAGCCTTTCTGCTCATTTTGAGCATACTGTGGCAGTAGTAGATGGTTACCCGGAAGTGCTTACTGCATTGGAGGTTGGAAGTTGAAGATTTTCAACCTTCCATTTCCAACTTTCAAAAAAGGAGGGATTACCGGATGTCTAAAAAGAAGGAGGCCATTGAAGTAGAGGGGATTGTTGTTGAACCTTTACCAAATGCTATGTTTCGTGTAGAACTAAAAAATGGTCATAGAATTTTGGCCCATGTTTCTGGCAAGATACGTATGCACTTTATCAGAATTTTGCCTGGAGACAGAGTTCTGGTAGAATTATCTCCTTACGATTTGCAGCGAGGCAGAATAACTTATAGGTACAAGTAATAGAAGTGAGAAGCGGATGGAGGTTTGTTGAAATGAAAGTAAGGCCATCGGTGAAGGCTATTTGCGAAAAATGTAAAATAATTCGCCGTAAAGGCAAAGTTGTGGTTATCTGTGAAAATCCCAAGCATAAACAAAGACAAGGCTGAGGACAGTTGACAGTAGTTAGTTGACAGTAGTTAGTTGCCAGTTGACAGTTGCCAGTTGCCAGTTACCAGTTAATTATTGTATAGTATAGCAAATTGTAACTTCGTAATCACTGTAAACCGTAAAGTGGTATTCAATCTCTAACTATTACGTTAGTGCCTGAATAGTTACGTATATTTACAGAGTAAAGAGGGAAGTCTAATTACATTGTTCTTTTATAGACTTATCGTTAAGAGGTATTGTTTAGAGGTTAGAGGTTAGAGGTTAGAGGTTAGAGGTTAGAGGTTGGAGGTTAGAGGTTGGAGGTTAGAGGTTAGATGAGGAAAAGAACGAGGGGCGAGAGGTATTATTTATAACTTTCCAACCTCCAACATCCCACTTCCAACCTCCAAAATTAGAGGTTAAAACTCTTCAATCCTCAACGTCCAACCTCCAACATCCCACTTCCAACCTCCAAAAAAGGAGGTGTAGTCTTAATGGCTCGAATTTCAGGTGTTGACTTACCGCGCGAAAAACGTGTAGAAATTGCTTTAACGTATATTTTTGGGGTTGGCAGATCAACTGCGAGGAGAATTTTGGAGATAACAGGAGTAAATCCGAATACAAGGGCACGGGATTTGACAGAGGATGAAATAGGTCGGCTACGAGAATACATTGATGGCAAAATCAAGGTTGAGGGTGATTTGCGTCGGGAAGTTTCCATGAACATAAAACGGCTTATGGAAATAGGTTCTTATCGGGGGCTCAGACATAGGCGAGGGTTGCCTGTGCGTGGACAAACCACCAAGAATAATGCCAGAACTCGTAAAGGACCCAAGCGTACTGTGGGAGTGAGGAAAAAGAAATAAAAAGGAGGGATGATGCTTGGCCCGCAGGAAAACAGCTCGTCCAAAAAGGAAAGATAGGAAAAATATTGAGTACGGCATAGCTCATGTTAAATCCACATTTAATAACACGATAATTAGTATTACTGATTTAAAAGGAAATGCGATAGCTTGGTCAAGTGCTGGTAATGTAGGCTTCAAGGGGTCACGAAAATCGACTCCTTTTGCGGCTCAATTAGCTGCTGACAATGTTGCTCGCATTGCTATGGAACATGGTTTGAAAGAAGTAGAAGTTTTAGTAAAAGGTCCGGGATCAGGACGTGAAGCTGCTATCAGATCACTGCAAGCGGCAGGTTTAGAAGTAAATGCGATTAAAGATGTTACGCCGATTCCTCATAATGGGTGCCGTCCACCAAAGCGGCGGCGTGTATAGGTTTTTGCTTTTGAGAGTATAAAAAGGTATGTTTGGAGGTGCTTTATTAGATAATGGCTCGTTATAAGGATTCTGTTTGCAGATTATGTCGCCGTGAAGGAATAAAATTATTTTTAAAAGCTGAAAGGTGCTATACTGCTAAGTGTGCTTTTGAACGCCGGGCGTATCCACCGGGGGAGCATGGTCAGAGGCGAGTAAAGGTATCTGAATATGGTACTCAGCTAAGAGAGAAACAAAAAGCACGTCGTATTTATGGTGTGCTAGAGAGACAGTTTAGAAAGTATTTTCAAGAAGCAGACAGACGTAAAGGTATTACGGGTGAAAATCTTTTGCAGATTTTAGAATCTCGTTTAGATAGTGTTGTCTGTCGCTTAGGTTTTGCCATGTCTAGAGCAGAAGCAAGACAGATGGTGCGTCACGGTCATATTAGTGTTGATGGTCGCAAGGTTAATATCCCCTCTTTTCTTGTTAGGCCAGGTAACGTGATTGCTATTAGAGAAAAAAGTAAGAGCATGTTACGAGTTAAGGAGATTGCTGAGAATGTAGAACGACAGGGCGTGGCGGAATGGTTACAGGTAGAACGGGAAAACTTCACAGGTAAAGTTTTAAGAATACCTGCTCGTGATGAAATAGATATTCCTGTACAGGAACATTTAATTACTGAATGGTACTCTCGATAACTGGTTGTTGCCATTAGTCGCAAAACGTCAAAATTCAGGCAACAAGAAATGCAAATTTAGGAGCTCGGCAAGTATGAGTGAGTAGGGGCGGCAATCCCTTGTGGTTGTCCGGATGAGGTCGTCATTGTATTAACTTACTTGCTTATTGACAGCCGTCTGTCTGCGTACGACGTGCAAGGCAGGTAGATTGACTACCAAATAATTTGAGAGGTGCGAAGTTAGAAGTTAGAAGTTAGAAGTTTTGGAAGGAGAATACCTGAATATTTGTTCTCCTCGTCCAATTTTCAACCTCCCACTTTCCACCTCCAACTTAGGAGGGTTAGAAATTATCAATAATATGGTAGAGATTGAAAAGCCAAGAATTGAGAAAGTAGAGTGCAGTGAAGAAAAGTCTTCTTCCTATGGGATATTTGTTGTTGAACCTCTGGAAAGGGGTTTTGGGCTTACCTTAGGCAATTCTCTCAGGCGTGTTCTTCTTTCTGCCCTTCCAGGGGTGGCTGTAACAGCAGTAAAAATAGAAGGTATTTTGCATGAGTTTTCTACTATCCCCGGATTGTTGGAAGATACTACGGAGATTATTTCTAATCTCAAAGGTCTGATTATGAAGGCCTATAGTGATGAGCCGCAGACTCTTATTATTGAAAAAGAGGGGGAAGGAGAAGTTCTAGCGGCCGATATTAAAGCCCCTGCCGAAATAGATATAATAAACCCTGACCTCTATATAGCTACAATGGAAAAAGAAGCTAGACTTTATATGGAAATAACAGTTGCCTCCGGTAGAGGGTATGTGCCAGCGGAAAAAAACAAGCAGCCACATCAGCCTTTGGGAGTTATTCCCGTAGATTCTATTTTTACTTCTATTCGCCGGGTAAGCTATAAAGTAGAAAACACTAGAGTAGGACAGGTTACAGATTATGATAAACTGACACTAGAAGTTTGGACAGACGGTAGTATTACACCTGAAGAAGCAGTAAGCCTGGGGGCACAAGTATTGAATAACCATCTGAACCTTTTTACTAGCTTAACGGAAAAAATAGAGGAAGCAGAAGTCATTGTTGAGGAAGATGAAGCCGAGCCGGAAAAAGTTTTAGAGATGACTATTGAAGAGCTTGATCTTTCTGTTCGTTCTTATAATTGTTTGAAAAGAGCAGGGATCAATACAGTAGGAGAGTTAACACAGAAGGTTGAGGATGATATGCTTAAAGTGCGTAATCTAGGGAAAAAATCTTTGGAAGAAGTACAGCGAAAGTTAGTAGAATTGAATCTTTCTCTGAAGGAGAACAGGGAAGAATAGGGCTAGAAGTGGTTTTTAGAAAAGGAAGTGAATAACGTGGCTAAAAGGAAACTGGGACGTAGAACCGATGCTCGCCGGGCACTTCTGCGTAATATGGTTACATCGTTGTTGAGAACAAACCGTATCGAAACAACAGAAGCTAAAGCTAAGGAAGCTCGCTCTGTGGCTGATAAAATGATTACTTTGGCTAAGCGGGGGGGGCTGCATGCTCGTCGTCAAGCTCTCTCTTATTTGCTTGATGAGACTGTGGTTACCAAACTTTTTGAAGAACTCTCTGTGAAATATAATGATCGCCAGGGTGGTTACACTCGTATTATAAAGAAAGGTCCCCGGCGCGGAGATGCAGCTCCTATGGTAATCCTAGAATTGGTAGAATAACCCAATGTATATGATTGAAACAAAAGGATTGACTTTTTCTTACAGCAAAGAGAAGCCGTTAGAAAACCTAGCTTTACAGGGAATTGATTTTAAGGTAAAAAAGGGAGAATATGTGGCTATTATCGGTCACAACGGCTCTGGCAAATCTACCCTGGCACGGCACTTTAATGCGCTTTTATTGCCGGATAAGGGGGAAGTTTTGGTAAAAGGGGTTTCTACAAAAGAAGCCGGAGAGGTTTATCATATTCGACAATGTGTGGGGATGGTTTTTCAAAACCCAGACAACCAGATAGTAGCTACTACTGTGGAGGAAGATGTGGCTTTTGGTTTGGAAAATTTGGGTTTGCCGCCGCCTGAAATTCGCCAGAGAGTTGAAGAAGCTTTGCAGTTGGTGGGCATGTCGGAATTATGCCACTGTGTTCCTCATCTTCTCTCCGGAGGACAAAAACAGCGGTTGGCTATTGCTGGTGTTGTTGCTATGCGTCCTGAATGTTTGGTTTTAGATGAGCCTACTGCCATGCTGGATCCTTGCGGTCGTGCAGAAGTGCTTGAATTAATTGAACGCCTGAACAAAGAAGAAGGTATCACCATTATATATATCACGCATTTTATGGAAGAAGTAAGGGATGCAAATCGTCTGGTGGCAATGAAAGATGGGCGTATTGTATTAGAAGGCTCGCCACGGCGGGTCTTTTCTCGTCAAGGATTCTTAAAAACTCTAGGGCTTGATGTGCCGCCAGTAATGGAATTGGCTTCCCGCTTACGAGCAGAGGGACTGGATATTTCCATAGATATTTTGAAAGTTGAGGAACTTGTAGAGCAGCTATGCTTATAGAAGTAGAAGAACTTTCGCATACGTATTCACCGGGAACCCCTTTTGCAAAAGATGCTTTAAAAGGGATTAATTTGGCTATACCTCGGGGTAGCTTTACAGGAATCGTTGGCCAAACAGGGTCAGGTAAAACTACTTTGGTGCAGCATTTAAATGGTCTGCTTATCCCCACTTCTGGCACTCTCCGCTTTGCTGGGAAAAACCTGTGGACTAAAGGGAAATTCTTAAAAGAAGTAAGAACCCGGGTGGGACTTATGTTTCAGTATCCGGAAGAACAGCTTTTTGAGGAAACTGTTTGGGCAGAGGTGGCTTTTGGCTTAAAAAGATTAAATCTATCTATAAGAGAGAAGGAAAGAAGAATTAAGGAGGCTCTGCGCAAAGTTGGTTTAGATTTACTCGCTTTTAAGAATAGATCTCCTTTTGAGCTGAGTGGTGGAGAAAAAAGACGAGTAGCTATAGCCGGTATATTGGTGATGAATCCCGAGGTGATTATTCTTGATGAGCCGGCAGCAGGTTTAGATCCGCAAGGACGCAGGGAGATTTTGAGTGAGATAAAAAATCTTCATTCCAAAGAAGGTTTGACAATAATTTTGGTTTCACACAACATGGAAGATATCGCTAGGTTATCAGACACACTGGTAGTATTAAAAGACGGGGAGATTTTACTTAAAGGTACTCCTGCGCAGGTTTTTGCCCATGAGGGTTTGTTAAAAAAAGCAGGCTTGGCCTTGCCGGAGATAAACCAGGTTATGCGTAAGTTGAAAGAGTCGGGCAAAGATGTGAGGACTGATATTTATACTGTGGAAGAGGCCACCAAAGAGATAATCCGAGTTATGAGATGGGCGGTTACGGATTATGGGTATTATTAGCGGTATAACTATAGGTCAGTATATCTCTGGTAGTTCAGTGATACATCGCTTGGATCCGCGTTTGAAAATTTTAGCTTTGCTTATTTATGTGGCAACCGTATTTTCGGTGGAAACTTTCTATGGATTTGCTGTACTTGCCGGGTTTAGTTTAGTGTTATTGTTTTTATCTAGACTTCCCGGCAGGTATTTTATCCGGGGGCTGAAACCGGTAGCAATTTTACTTAGTTTTACGATACTGCTGCATTTTTTTCTGACAAAGGGCGGAGAAGTTCTTTTGCAATTGGGACCATTAACAATAGAGACAGTTGGGGTCAGTACAGGTCTTTTTATGTCTTTGAGGCTAATATTGATGATACTTACTACTTACCTACTTACTTTAACTACTACACCGATAGCACTTACAGACGGCATAGAATATCTTTTAAGGCCACTGGAGAGACTGCGAGTGCCGGCACATGAGATTGCTATGATGATGACCATTGCTTTAAGATTTATTCCCACTCTTATGGAAGAAACCGAAAAGATTATGAAAGCTCAGATGGCCAGAGGAGCCGATTTCACTTCTGGTGGATTTATCCGGCGAGCACGTAGTCTAGTTCCCCTTTTAGCGCCCCTTTTTATCAGTGCTTTCCGCCGGGCAGATGAACTGGCACTGGCTATGGAGGCACGTTGCTATCGGGGAGGAAAAAACCGTACCAGGATGAAGGCGATGGCTGTTACTGTTTTGGATTATTATGCTTTGGCTATTTCACTTCTATTTTTGTTGCTTATAAATCTGACGGGAATTTAATTAGTAAGAGACTAGTGACTGAGTGACTGAGTGACTGAGTAAGGACGGGGGGGCGAGGAGTGGGGAAGCGGGGACTCTCTCTAATCCCGTCGTCTCTCGTTCCTACTTATTCACTTACAGCCGTAGGCTGACTTAGTCACTTAGTCACTTAGTCACTGGGCTAGTAGTTCAGGGACGAAGTATGGTGGGGGTGTAGAGTTTAGTGGCAAATTTTAAAGTAACGCTTGCCTATGATGGAACTAATTACAGTGGTTTTCAACGACAGAAAAATGCTATTTCTGTGCAAGAAGAATTAGAAAAAGCACTGGAAGTTATTTATAACAGAAAAATAAGAGTTATTGGTGCCGGGCGCACGGATAGTGGTGTTCATGCTAAAGGGCAGGTAATAAATTTTTATGCTGACGAGCGGATTTCTGCTGAGGCATTACCGTTGGCCTTAAAAAGCCTTTTACCCATAGATATTCTGACATATGAATGTAGGCGAGTGGCAGAAAATTTTCATGCTCAAGTGGATGCTAAGAGGAAAGAATATTGTTACACTATAGACAATAACCGTTTTTATGATGTTTTCCAACATCGCTATGCCTATCATTTTTATCAAAAATTACAAATTAAAGATATGCAGAAAGCAGCGTCTTTTTTGAAGGGGGAACATGATTTTTCTTCCTTTCGAGCCAGTAATAGTACAATTAAAGGCAATGTCCGGAACATGCAAGAGATAAAAATTTACAAAGAAGATAATCTCATTAAGATGCGCTTTGTGGCTGATGGTTTTTTATATAAGATGGTGCGAATTATGGTAGGGACGATTTTGTTGGTGGGAAAAGGCAAACTCCCACCGGAAGAAATGGCAGTAATTCTTAAGTCTCGTAACAGAGACTCTGCCGGACCCACCGCTCCCCCCTATGGACTTTGTTTGGAGCGGGTGTATTATTAATATTTTATTTTTCCTTGACAGAACGAGATAAGTTTATTAGAATTACCGTGCAGTATGATTTTCCCGGTTGGATTGAGCCCCGGATCGGGATTAGATGGAGCAAGTTAGCAAGTTAGGAGGGAAAAAAGATGCGTACTTTTATGGCTAAGATAGCAGATATAAAGCGCAACTGGTACATTATAGATGCAGCTGGTAAGCCGTTAGGCAGACTTGCTACTGAGGTAGCAACTTTGCTTAGGGGCAAACATAAGCCGGAATTTACTCCTCACATTGATACTGGGGATTTTGTTATTGTTCTTAATGCAGAAAAGGTTTTTTTGACAGGGAAAAAGCTAAAACAAAAGTTTTATTACCGCCATTCGGGTTATCCTGGGGGAATAAAAGCTATTTCCTGTGCTGATCTTTTACGCAAGAACCCCTGTAAAGTAATAGAACTGGCTGTTAAGGGCATGTTACCTCACAATAAATTGGGGAGAGCTACCTTTAAGAAACTTAAAGTTTACTCAGGTGAGGAGCATCCTCATGCCGCACAGCAACCAGAGATATTAGAGGTTGGAAGTGGGAAATTAGAAGTTGGACGAGGGAAATGAGAAGTGGGAGGTTGAAAAGGCAACTTGATTATGTTGGTTATAACCTCCGATATCTTGTTTATAACAGCCAAAAAAGAGGGCAGAGTTTTAAAGAACGATTAAGAACAGAAGGAGAGTGAAAAGCAATTGGCTCAGGTACAATATGTCGGTACGGGACGGCGTAAAAACTCTGTAGCCAGAGTGCGTCTTCTACCCGGAGACGGCAGAATTACTATTAATGGTAGAGATATAGATAAATATTGCGACTTGGAAACTTTGAAAGTTATTATCCGGCAGCCTTTGGTATTAACTGCTATGACAGATAAATTTGATGTTATTGCCAAAGTTCATGGCGGAGGTTTTTCAGGTCAGGCCGGTGCAATTCGTCATGGTATAGCTAGGGCGCTGCTCAAAGCTGAGGTCGAACTGCGTGCTTCTTTAAAGAAAGCAGGGTTTTTGACCCGGGATTCTCGCATGAAGGAAAGAAAGAAGTATGGTTTGAAAAAAGCTCGCCGATCACCACAGTTTTCTAAGAGGTAAAAGCCGGTTGATCGTTGTTTTTATGTTATCAACTATAAACTATGTATGTATGAAGGTAAAGAGGTTCACGAGCAAACGGAAACCTCTTTACCTTTTTTCATGTACATGTATAAAAACAAGTAAAAAAATTCCTTATGCCTTACAAAGTGTGATATACTTAACTGTAAAAACAAAAGAAGGGATGTGTTAGAGTGGACAGGTATAAAGATGGAGAAAGGCAGTCTCCTTGGGGTAACAGAACGCAGCAGTCTTGGGAAGATGTTTGGCAAGATTTCAGAAAGAGGTTTCGCTTTGGCAAATGGTTCATATTGGGGATTGTACTGATAGTTTGGCTGGCAACAGGTATATATACGGTAGGACCCGGTGAACAGGGAGTGGTTAGGCAGTTTGGCAGGTTTGTAGCTCAAACTGGTCCTGGTCTAAATTATCGTCTTCCCTGGCCAATACAAGCTGTGGATATAGTTGATATAGCTACTGTCAGGCGAGTTGAAGTGGGATTTCGCACTAGGCAGGACAGAGGTGCTGCTGGCGAGCAGCTTCAAGTACCTGAAGAGGCTCTTATGCTTACTGGTGATAAAAATATAGCTAATGTACAAATTTTGGTGCTTTACCAGGTTGAAGATCCGGTTACCTACCTGTTTTGTTCTGAAGATCCTGCTGCGACCATTCACATAAATACGGAGATTGCTTTGCGAAGTGTTATTGGCAATATGAACATAGATCATGCCATGACGGTAGGGCGACCTGATGTGGAAACTGGTACTTGGGAAATGTTACAACGACTTTTAGATGATCATTGCACAGGCTTGCACGTTGTGGGAGTAGAGTTGCAAGCAGTAGATCCACCAGACGAAGTCAGAGAGGCTTTTTATGACGTTGTGCGGGCAAAGGCAGATCGGGAAAGGCTAATCAGAGAAGCGCAAGGGTATGCCCTAGATATAGTTCCTAGGGCTAGGGGAGAGGCAGCTGCTAAAATACATGAAGCTACTGGTTATAAAAGTGAAAGAATTGCTATTGCTGAAGGTAATACACAGCGGTTTTTGGCACTTTTGGTAGAATATCAGCAAGCACCGGCTGTAACCAGGCAAAGATTATATTTAGAGATGGTAGAACGAGTTTTTCCTGATATAGAAAAAATTATTATTGAACCGCAAGGCAACGGCAGTAATTTGCTGCAATTTTTACCATTGAAAGACTTTACCACTACTAAAGAAGGAGGTAATAGTTGATGTTATTTAAAAAAATAATAATTCTAGTAATAGTATTGTTTTTATTGGTATTGCACCAGGGCTTATTTATAGTGGATGAGAAAGAACAGGTCATCATTGTGCAGTTGGGGGAATATATAAGAACGATTGATGAACCAGGGCTAAATTTTAAGATTCCTTTTATTCAAACTGTGCACCGGATGGAAAAAAGAGTACTGGTAGCTGATGTGCCGCCAACTGAATTTATTACTATGGACAAGGAAAGATTGGTGGTGGATAATTATATTCGTTGGCGCATTGTTGACCCGCACCTTTTTTATAGAGCAGTGAGAAATGAACACGGGGCTAGATTGAGACTATACAGTATTGCTACTTCCAAATCGCGGGAAGAGCTTGCTCGTAGTACGCTTTGGGATATAACGGGACCAGAGAGAGAAAATATTATGCTTGCAGTAGGACAGCATACGGATCGAATTGCCCGGCGTGATTTTGGTATCGAGGTTATTGATGTACGAATGAAAAGAGTTGATCTGCCGGCAGGAGTGCAAGAGGCAGTTTTTTCCAGGATGAAGGCAGAACGCAACCGCATAGCAAAAGAGTTTCGAGCAGAAGGAACGCAAGAAGCCAGAAAAATTACTGCTGATGCCGATCGGGAAGTAGCAATTTTATTGGCGGAAGCAGAGCGAGAAGCTATGATTATTAAGGGAGAAGGTGACGCTACAGCCGCGGCAATTTATGCGGCAGCCTTTGAGCAAGATCCGGCACTCTTTAGCTTTATGAGGAGCCTAGAGGCATACGAAAAATTCCTAGGGGCAGAAAGCACCTTGGTGCTTAGCGCTGACAGTGAACTCTTTCGATTTCTTACAGAAGGGGGGCTTACTAGGTAGACTATTAATTTTAGACTATGTTTTTGCACAGTGCCTGCCTGTGCGTTCTGTGCAAGCAGGCACTGGCAGGTGGCTAGGAGGCGGTTTTAATGAGTGAAAGAGAAATACGTTGGCAGCAAAGATTCGAAAACTTTGATAAAGCTTATAACCAATTACGTGCTGCAATTTTAGATTTTGATAAATTGAGCATACTTGAAAAAGAAGGTTTAATTCAGAGATTTGAATATACCTTTGAGCTTGCCTGGAAAACATTGAAAGACTATCTAGAGGTCCAAGGTGCAGATGCTAAATTTCCGAGGGAAGTAATAAAGGTGGCATTTCTTTATGAGCTTATCCAAGATGGAGAAGTATGGATGGATATGCTTGAAAAAAGAAATCTTTTAGCGCATACATATGATGAAGAACGTTTTCTCTTTGCTGTAAGAAAAATAAAGGAAGAGTACTATGCAGCTATAACGCAAGTGCATAATTTATTAAGGGGAAAAATATGAGATTTGGCATACCGGTAAAAAGTATGAAGTTGATTATTGGTGCTCTAAAGCAAAGAGAAGAAGTTAAAAAAGCTTCTATTTTTGGAAGTCGTGGCAGGGGTAATTATAAAAAGGGTTCTGATGTGGACATAGCTATCTATGGGACAGCTATCACAGCAGAAATAGTGAATCAACTCAGTGTAGAGTTAAACGAAAAACTGCCTTTACCATACTATTTTGATATTGTGCACTATGAATCTTTAAAGCATGAGAGACTAAAAGGGCATATTGATAAATATGGAGAAACTTTTTATGAAAATAACTAAGTTTCATTCTAAAGCAAAGCTTGCGAGCTCAGTTGTAATGACTTGAAATACAAATCTCTAACATCTTTTTTTGCCACCTTTAGCAGTTCAGCTTGTGCGGAAAAAACTTCCCACTTGCCTCTCTCATAGGCTATAACTAACTCATAAACGTTTCTGAACTTGTTTCTCTTTCCCAGCAAGGCATCTTTAATCTCCTGAGAAATAGGAAGTTCTTCCAGGACAACCGCTAGTGGTTGATCAAGAAAGGCATCAATGAGTGAAAACATACCCAGCAGGAAAAGATCAGCCTCTCGGTAGTTCAACCCGACCTTGGGAGCCAGCAACTCACAGAACCTGCCTCTGCAGACAGCACTTACAGCCAGTTCGTCTGATTTGTCGGTAGCAATGTTTTTTAATATTATGAAGGATAACCATTTTTTGATGTTTTTTTGGCCAAGCATGGATAAGATTTGTTTGATTTCATGTATCTCGCTGACAAAGGAAAAATGTATCGAGTTGATAAACCTTAATAGTTTATAGGTTAGTGCAAGATCTGCCTTAATAAGGAGTTCAACTCTGTCAAAATCCATTTCTTCTTTGTTTATTTCCTGTAACAGTTGAAATTGTGTTTGCTGTGTGCTAGGAATATCTTTGCCGGAGATAATTACTGGTTTGCTGAAAAAATAGCCCTGAAAATAAGAGTAGCCTATTTCTAGGGCTCGTTCAAACTCTTCCTTGGTTTCAACTTTTTCTGCCAAGAAACGTATGTTTTCCCGATCTATTCGTTTGATGATAGCTTCTCTTTCCTCCCAATCGGTATCTAAAAAATCTACTTTAATAATATCTACCAGTTCAATTAAGGGCAGAAATTTGTCTGTATACACAAAATCATCAAGTGCCAGCATGCAGCCCATTGCTTTTAATTGGTGGCACTTCTCTATAATTTCCCTAGTTGGCTCTATGTCCTCCAAAATTTCAATTACCACGGATTTTTTAGGTAGGTAAGTAGCGATATCATCTGCAAGTAAATTTTCAGTAAAGTTTATAAAAGCTCTTTTGCCCCGGGTAAGACTCTCTAAACCGATGACAAAAAAAGCGTTGTCTATGATTGAAGCAGAAGCTTGGGTGCCATCTATAGAAGAATAGAAGTTTTCTAGACTGGAACGATATAAAAGCTCATAAGCAAATACTTTTTGCCTAGCGTCCAGTATTGGTTGGCGGGCGACAAATACTTCCGACATTGTTTTAACCTGCTTTCTATCTTGGAATGCGGAGCTGCTGCATCAGCAGCATAATTATAATGTTATTTGGTAGTTGATTATATTAATATGCTTTGTAACTACTTAGCTAAGTAGTTACAATTTTATATTTTATTAAGAAAGAGGAGTATAGTAGGGGGCATCTTCTGCTACGCTCCTCTTATAATATGAGAGATGGAAGGTTAGGGCTTGTGACTATGCTTTCCACAGCCCATGCACGTTGCAATAGGCTCTGGCTGTGATTTCGCTGTCGGGAGATACTTTTATGTCAAACTCTACTTCTGGAGCATCTCCTGGTTGTAAAAACTTTTTCCCTTCTTTTTCGCCTACATTGATCTCTATCCATTCTATATAGTGATTGTCTTCCATTGGGTGAGGGACTGAACCAACCTTTACGGTTACTCCATTATCTTTTTGTTCAGTTACCGGGAGATGTTTCTCTATACCGGCATCAGTGCTTTTTTCTGACATTAGTTCCATACGTTCACCACAACAGACAAGTTGCCCTGCGCCGCTGTGTAAAATTTCAGCTATATTTCCACAGATGTTGCATTTATAAACTTGATGAAGTTTGGTCATTGTTAACACCTCTTTCACTATTTTTTAATATTCTTCACATTTGATCTGGTAGAAAGCTGGTGGATGGTCACAGGCCGGGCATTTGTTCGGTGGTTCTGTTCCCCGGTGAACATAACCACACTCGCGACAGGTCCACCATACTTCCTTGTCTTTTTTGAAAACGGTACCGGACTTTATCACCTCTAACAGCTTTTTGTATCTTTCCTCATGGTGTAGTTCAGCCTTAGCTATTGATTTTAGACGGATACATATTGCGGGCAGACCTTCCTCTTCTGCGACTTTGGCAAACTCTGGATACATGGAGGAATGCTCATGATGCTCTCCAGCAATAGCTGCTTTCAGATTTTGGACAGTGTCCCCATAAGCTGTTGGGGCAACGGCTTCTACAGTTATTTCTTCTAAATTTTCATTCGACTTTTCTTTTAACTCCTGGATATGCTCAAAGAGTCTTTTAGCATGTACTTTTTCATTCTCTGCTGAGATTAAAAAGACTTCAGCTACCTGTTCGAATCCTTCCTTACGGGCTATTTTTGCGTAATAAGTATAACGGTTTCTAGCCTGACTTTCCCCAATAAAGGCTTTAGTTAAGTTTTTAATTGTTTTTTTCACGTTAGTAATGTCTCCTTTCAGATGATATTTGTACAGCTATCTAAGTTGTCAGAGTCATGGTTAAGGGATAACTCCGGAATATGAACTCAGTGCAAACTTGTCCAACCTAACCTTGGTTATTACCCCTTGAACCTGAATAGTTGCGTTTTTGTTTACCGCTTTCATCTTATAAAATTTCCGCCTAAACCAAGGAAGGTTTAGTAATTATAGTTGGATGCCCCATTTTTGACAGCCTCAGCGAGATCAAAATAGCTATAATTACTATTAAGGATATAATAAGCTAAATTTTCTATTTTGTCAAGACTTGGGAAATAATGTATAAAAAAGATTTTTTTAGTGTTGACAGTAATCTTTTTCTATGATAAAGTGAGCGCAATATAAAATTTAAAGACAATGAAGGAGAAAAGTAAGCAGTGGGGACTCTCCTAGGGAAGCGGTATCATCGACTGGAAGTACTGCTGGGAAGAAGCCTGCCGAAGTTCTCTCTGGAGTTGTTGGCTGAAAATCTTGTTGCTGTTTGTGAATAACAAGAAAAAGTAGGTCAGACCAGGGTCTCTCCCTGTTAGCAAAAGAGAACTGTAAGAGTGGACTGGTGTGGCAGTTATGCTAATCCGGTCAACCAGGGTGGTACCGCGGAAGAATAAACTTCACGTCCCTTGAGGACTTGAAGTTTTTGTTGTTTTCGGAAGTTTTAACCCCTGATGACGCTGTTTTGCTTAATATTAAAGCATTATTGCTATTAAGTGGCTTTTCAGGGTATAAGATTCAAGAAAACAACTCAAAACAGCTTTCGTCCCTGTGAAGGGCAGAGGGCTGTTTTTTATTTTACTTTTTATAAAAGGAGGCAGCAAGAAATGACTTCTAGACAGTGTTCTTATAAATTGGCGAGTAGGGAGTACAAGTTGGAGGATACTACTATCAAGATTGCTGGTGTGACTTTAGGTGGTAAGGAAATTATGATTATGGCTGGTCCCTGCGCAGTAGAAAGTGAAGAGCAGCTCTTAGAAGCAGCCCATGCGGTGAAACAAGCTGGCGCAAAAATTTTGCGAGGTGGTGCTTTTAAACCACGTAGCTCTCCCTATAGTTTCCAAGGGCTGGCTGAAGTTGGGCTAAAGATGCTGACGA
>CAZIRG010000017.1:0-17044 GCA_964541505.1 uncultured Syntrophomonadaceae bacterium
GCTGCAGCAGCTTGAGAGCAACGCATGAGATAATTTTAAAAACAGCTCAATAGACTTGAGTAGTTGCTAAAAGCGTGCTGAAAAAGCACGCTTTTTTTATTGGGATTTTTAGCAAAGTGTTTGTTGTAAGATAAAATTACCGAAAGTTGCAAGTTAAAAATCCATAATGTTGCAATTGGAAATTCCATAGTATTGCAAAAAACATAGCAGGTTAGTTGCCTTTGCGAGTATAATAAGACACATATTCTTTTCAGCTCTCATATATTATAAAAAGGAGAGGGGGACTAAACCAGGTGGCAATAGCTATAACTATATTAGGTGGCGATGAAAGAGAAGTTATTTTAGGCGAAAGCCTGTTGAAAGAAGAGTTAGTTGTGCAATATGTTGGTTTTGAAAAATACCTAGAAACAGTTATTCGGAAAAATTTGACTTTAGATGAATCTCTCAAATCGGCTTATATAATCATAGTGCCGCTTTCTGGCATAGATGCTCACGGGAAAATCTTGACACCCTTTTCTACGGAAGGAATAATACTTACTTTTAATGAGCTTCAAAAAATTAAACCTGGTTCTTTATTCATCGCCGGAAGCATGCCGACAACAATAAAAGACTATTTAGTGAATAGAGAAATTAAAGTAATAGAAAGTGCAGATGAGGATGAGCTAGTCTATCTCAACGCTGTTCCAACTGCCGAGGGAGCATTGCAGCTGGCCATGGAACATAGTAAAATTACTTTATATAAAAGCAATTGTGCTGTATTGGGTTTTGGTCGTTGTGCCAAAGCCTTAGCACTGAGGCTGGCAGCTTTAGGAGGGTATGTTTCCATTGCCGCCAGAGATTTGTCTTCGTTGTATGAAGCTGAATTATATGGTTATAAACAAATAAATATTAAAGAATTTACTTATAAAGTGAGAGAATTTGATTTCATTTTCAATACTATTCCTGCCTTGGTATTAACCGAGGAGAGCATTAAAAATATTAGCAAAAAAACCCTACTTTTTGACCTAGCCTCGAAACCGGGCGGTATAGACTCTTTAGCAGCAAAAAAATACTCTCTACAAGTTCTTCATATCCTGGGATTACCAGGGATAGTTGCTCCAGTGTCTGCTGGGAAAATACTTACCCAAGTTTATTTACCAAAGATATGGGAACATCTAAAGAACAAAGAGGAAATTTGAGTTTAGGAGGAGAATAAAGTGAAACTGGAAGGAGTTAAAATCGGCATCGCTCTTACAGGTTCTCATTGCACCCTAGATAAAGTTTTGCCGCAAATAAAGCAAATGGCACTGGAAGGAGCAAAAGTAGCAGCAATAATATCTCCCGCTGTTAATAACACTGATACCAGATTTGGGGAGTCAACGATTTGGAAAAAAAAGATTGTTCAACTAACTGGCGAGAAAATACTAAATACGATACTAGGAGCAGAACCTATAGGTCCCAAGAGTTTGTTTGATATTGTTGTTATTGCCCCCTGTACAGGAAATACCATGGCTAAACTGGCGAATGCTATTACTGATACAGCTGTTTTAATGGCGGCTAAAGCTCAATTAAGAAATAAGAAGCCTTTGTTGCTGGGAATTTCAACCAATGATGCCTTAGGCATAAATGCCAAAAACCTAGCCATTTTGCTAAATGCAAAAAACATATTTTTCATTCCTTTTCGTCAGGATAGTCCTTACCAGAAGCCGAATTCAGTAGTTGCCGCTATGGATCTTATGCTTCCTGCTGTGGAAGCAGCTTTGGAAAATCGTCAGTTACAACCCGTTCTTCTAGGTTATGAAGAAAATGATTTCAAAATAAGTTGAGGCAAGGAGAGATTTTTTTTGCAACTTATTGTACAAAAATTTGGCGGTTCTTCTTTGGTCACCAAAGCAAAAAGGGAAAGTGCGTCAAAATGTATTTTACAGGCAAAACAGGATGGCTATATGCCGGTTGTAGTTGTCTCTGCAATTGGGCGTAGGGGCGATCCTTACGCAACAGATACTTTGCTTGATTTGGCTCATAATGAAAACAGCAATCCAGGTGAAAGAATCCTAGCTTTTCTTCTCTCCACTGGTGAAAATCTATCTGCTGCCGTACTGGCTTTGCATTTACAAGCAAAAAACTGTCCTGCTGTGGCTTTGACCGGAAGCATGGCTGGAATAGTTACAACCGAAAATTATTTGGATGCTGTAATCAAAAGAATCAGAAAAGATGTTTTGCTGAGAATTATTCAAAAAAAATATGTAACTGTAATTTCTGGATTTCAAGGTATGAATGAAAACGGCGAAGTGACAACTTTAGGGAGGGGTGGGAGTGATATAACAGCTGTGGCTATGGGAGCTGCCTTATCAGCTCAAAGGGTGGAAATTTTTACAGATGTTCCTGGTCTTATGACTGCTGATCCTCTTATGGTTCCCCAAGCTAGATCTATTGGCAAAGTTTCTTACAATGAAGTATTGCAAATGGCTCACGAGGGAGCCAGAGTTATATATCCGAAGGCTGTTGAAATTGCTATGGAATTTAATGTGCCGGTAGTAATTAAGAGTAGTGATAACAAAGAGAAAGAGACTATAGTTTCACACTATCAGGAAAAAAAATTCGGAAAGATGAAAAACAGAAGAATAGTTACTGGTATTACTCATATAAACAACCTAGTGCAGATAAATGCGATAGCAGTGCCCTCTGAATTAGAAGAAAAAATGTTTCAAAAGCTGGCAGAAGAAAAAATCAGCATTGATTTAATAAATATCTTTCCTGATAGGAAGATATTTACGGTAATGGCAACTAAAGCTGAGAAAGCTAAAAGCATATTACACGATATGAAAATAAAAGTAGTAGCTGTAAGAAATCTCTCTAAGGTAACAATTATTGGTGCAGGCATGAGAGGAGTTCCCGGTATTATGTCAAAAATAATTTCAGCCTTCAAAAAAAGCGAAATCCCAATACTGCAAAGTGTAGATTCACACATTAACATATCGTGCCTAATAGAAGAAAAATATGTGGGAAAAGCAATGCGCTCTTTACATCAGGAATTTTCCCTAGATAGAGCAATAGTTTGAATGAACTTAATTATCTTGATATAATAAACGATAAGAAAGTACAATTAAAAGACAAGAGAGGAAGGTAAAACAGTGCAAAGTATATTTGGAAAGCTTATTACTGCCATGATTACCCCTTTTGGCAACGATGGTCAAGTAGATTATCAGAAAGCGGCAGATTTAGCAGAGTTTCTTTTGGAAGAGGGTTCTGAAGGAATTCTTCTCGCAGGTACTACTGGTGAGTCGCCAGTATTAAATAATGAAGAAAAACTACAACTTTTTCAAGTGGTCAAAGAAAGAGTTGGAGGCAAAGCTAAGGTAATTGCCGGCACCGGATGCAATTCTACAGAGGCATCATTAGAATTAAGTATTAAGGCTGCCGAAATTGGTATTGATGGGCTGATGCTGGTAACTCCTTATTATAATAAACCATCGCAAACTGGCTTAAAGGAACATTTTAAACTAATTGCGGAAGCAGTACCACATCTCCCGGTAATGTTGTATAATGTTCCTAGCAGGACTGGCGTTAATTTACTCGCAGAAACTGTTATAGAGTTGTCAAAGACTAACAATATTGTTGCTGTCAAAGAAGCCAGTGGAGATTTAACCCAAGTAGCAAAAATCATTCATGGTTGTGCCAAAAAATTTTCTCTGTATTGTGGAAACGATGCAGAAATACTTCCTATCCTCTCTCTGGGAGGTAAAGGAGTTGTAAGTGTTGCTGCGCATCTAGTTGCAAAAAAGATAATCAAACTGATGGAAAGTTTTTTTTCCGGAAATCATAGAGAAGCTGCTCTCATTCACGGGGAGTTGTTACCCATTTTTGAGGTGTTATTTATCAGTACTAACCCACTACCACTTAAAGCAGCTTTAAAGCTATTGGGTCGTGATACAGGCAGGCATCGCCTTCCTTTGAATGAACTGGAAGCTGATAAATGCAAAATTTTACATAAAGTATTAAAAGAGAAAGGAATATTCTAGATCCGTTTGCTTTATGACCGGACATAAAGTATAATGTTTTTTAACGGAAAAGTTCGAGAAAATTAATTAAATTGGAGGTTGAAAAAAAGTTTGAGTTCTCAACAAAAAAATAGGAAAACTCCAGCAAGCGATAAGGTGCAATTAATACCTTTAGGTGGAGTTGGAGAAATTGGCAAGAATATGTTTCTGGTAAAAGATGGTGCTGAAATCCTCGTTATGGATGCAGGACTATCTTTTCCTGAAGAAGAGATGTTGGGTATTGATGTTGTGCTTCCCGATATATCTTATTTATTAGAAAACAAAAAGCATATTCAGGGAATAATTCTTACTCACGGTCACGAAGATCATATAGGTGCTTTGCCTTTTGTTATCCGTCAACTTAACGTGCCGATTTACGGAACAAAGTTAACATTGGGCTTGGTCAAAGGTAAGCTTAAAGAACATAATTTGCTGGACAAAACAGAATTAAGAGTTATGAACCCTGGAGATATTGTTCAAGTTGGCAAATTTAAAGTAGAAACTTTCAAAACAAGTCATAGTATCCCGGATTCAGTTGGTTTGGCAGTTAATACTAGCGCAGGATTAATTGTTTATACCAGTGATTTTAAGTTTGATCAAACTCCTGTTGATGGCATAGTTACCGATTTTCAGAAGTTAACAGAGTTTGGTCAAAGAGGGGTTTTGCTAGCTTTATCAGACAGTACAAATGCCGAGCGCCCTGGCTTTACCCTCTCAGAAAGAGAAGTTGGTCAGACATTGGCTGAAATGTTTAGAACAGCTAAAGGTCGTATTATTATTGCTAGTTTTGCTTCCAATGTACACAGACTTCAGCAGGTAATGAACGCAGCGTATATAAACAAAAAAAAGGTTGCCGTAGTCGGCAGAAGTATGGAAAATGTAGTTCAAATATCTGTAGATTTAGGGTATTTAAAAGTGCCTGAGAATACCCTGATTGATATTGATGAGCTTCCCAATTACCCTCATGACCAGTTGGTGATATTAGCAACAGGTAGTCAAGGCGAACCGATGTCTGCACTTGCCAGAATCTCTAGGTCTAATCACAAAAAAGTTCGCATTACACCTGGAGACACAGTGATTATATCTGCCATAGCTATTCCTGGTAATGAAAAACTTGTTTCTCGCACTATTGATAATTTATTCAGAAGAGGTGCTAATGTTGTATATGAGAAATCTTCAGGAGTTCATGTTTCCGGTCATGCTAATCAAGAAGAGTTAAAACTTATGTTGAACTTTTTAAAACCTTGCTTTCTTATGCCCGTGCATGGCGAATTTCGTCATTTAATTGCCCACTCACAACTAGCTGAAAAAATCGGTTTCAAAAAAGAGAACATTTTTCTTATGGAAATTGGTAATGTTCTGGAACTGACAACTTCTAGTGGTAAAATTACAAGTAATGTTCCAGCAGGAAAAGTTTTAGTTGATGGACTAGGCATTGGAGATGTAGGAAGTATTGTATTGAGAGATAGGAAGATATTGTCTGAGGATGGTATCCTTATTGTTATCATTACTATTGATCGGCAGGCAAGGCAATTGGTTACTGGTCCGGATATTGTCTCCAGAGGTTTTGTTTATGTGCGTGAATCAGAAGCTTTACTTATCGAAGCTAAAAATTTAGTTTCAAAGTCTTTGCAGCTAGTAATAGAAGAAGACAAACTAACTGATTGGAATATAGTAAAAAATAACATCAAAGATACTGTCAGGAGATATATGTATGAAAAAACTGGCAGACGACCTATGATACTACCGATAATAGTGGAAGTTTAGAAAATTATAAAATTCTAAATGTATAAGAGGCCCTGCGGCAAGACACACTAATAAGGTAACTGTTTCCCAATTTATTGCCGGCAGGGAGTGTGTATTAGTTTTGATTTTTCATTCTCGTCGTTCAAAACCGGTTGTTAGAAGATCAGGAAAAGCGCCTTCTAGTGGTCAACCTCCTACTAATTTTTCAGTAGCGGAAAATATAGAACAGCTGGGACAAACAAATATACCGACACTGACTGAAAATATTCACTGTATTACTATTATTGGACAAATTGAAGGTCATCTCATATTACCACCTCAAAATAAAACAACAAAGTATGAGCATATTATCCCCCAGTTGGTAGCAGTAGAGCAAAATCCTCAGATTGAAGGGTTGTTGGTAGTGCTTAATACTGTCGGCGGCGATGTGGAAGCAGGTTTGGCTATTGCTGAATTAATTGTAACCATTTCCAAGCCGACAGTTTCACTTGTATTGGGAGGGGGGCATAGTATAGGAGTTCCGGTAGCTGTAGGATCTGACTATTCCTTTATTGCCGAGACTGCTACAATGACTATACACCCGATACGGTTAACCGGTCTTGTAATTGGTGTACCACAAACGTATGAATATCTTGATAAAATGCAGGAAAGAGTTATACGTTTTGTTTGTAAGCATTCGAAAATCGAAGAAAAAAAGTTTCGCAGGCTTATGTTTCGAACAGGTCAACTAGCAAGGGATATTGGGACAGTTTTAGTTGGCAATGATGCGGTGAAAGTAGGATTGATAAATAGCGTTGGCGGCTTAGGTAAAGCCGTCTTTTGTTTAAAGAAGCTTATTTCCGCTCAAAAGAAGCATAAAACTCATCATCTAAGGGGTGGTGGAAAAGAAAAATGAGTTTGCTCCATACAGTAATGCCTTTGGAATTGGTATTGCAAGAATCTGGTAAAGATGTAGTTGAAAACTATGAACTCTCTATAACCGGTGGTAGTATTGTTGTTGAACCTCTTTCTATGGATAAAGCCAAAATCATCAGAGTTATTTCTTCTGAGCCACAAGTATATTTACAGCCTCAATTGCAGCCTGGTTCTGTTATTAAATTTCTTTGGCACTTTGAATAAAAATCTTTTTAAGACCACGAGGTCTTTTTTTAATTATCAAAGCATTTAGTTATTACTAAGGAGAACTTTATGCTTATTATATTTTGGCGATTGCTAATTGGCTTACTACTTCTACTAAGTGGTATGAAGGTCATGAGCATAGGACTGGTTCACAGTAATAGAGAAAAAATAAAATCCTATCTTTCTTTTCTTTCTTCTGATCCAAAATCTGGATTTTTGGCAGGGGTATTTATTACTGCTGGCTTACAGAGCAGCAGTCTAACTACTGTCCTCGTAGTAGGGCTTGCTCATACAGGTATTCTTAACCTGAAAACCGCGATTGCCATAATTCTGGGTGCCAATGTTGGAACTACTGTTACAGCTCAGATTATAGCTTTCAATGTAGATCAATATGGTGTTTTCATTACATTTTCAAGTTTAGGATTATATTTAGTATCGAAAAGGCTAAAAAGTATTATGTTGGTAAGTTTAGGTTTCGGAATACTGCTTGTCGGTCTAAATTTTATTAACCAGGGACTTTCTTCTCAAATGATTGCTTTTTGTAATCATTCCTTAAGTATTGTAGGATTTTCACCTATTTGGGGGTTGTTAATAGGACTTTTTAGTGCCATACTCATTCAAAGCAGCAGCGCAGTAACATCATTTGTTATTTCTGCAGCCGGGAGTAATGGTATAGAGCTTGCTACTTGTTTCTCTATAATTTTCGGTGCGGATATAGGAACATGTCTAACTTCGCTAATAGCTTCAGTAAGTACAAATCTGTCTGGTCGCAGGGTGGCCTTAGCCCATCTTATTTTCAATATTTTAAATGCAATTATTGCCTTGTCAATACTTCCCTACTTTACTTTACTGGTAATGTTTACATCTGATAATATTTCCAGACAAATAGCAAATGGATATACGCTGTACAATTTAAGTGGCGGATTATTTTTTTTAATCTTTATTAATTTTTTTACTAAAATAATAAAAAGGCTCCTTCCAAAAAAATCTCATAATTCCTATTCTAAAATGAAGGGGAATTAAGTAGTAGTGCCGAATGAATTTCTATAAGAAGTTTAAAGCTATAGTAAACTCGCATAAAAGGATCAAACTGCTATTTAATGGAGGAAATGATATTGTGAATTTTTGGGAAGCGCTTATTCTCGGATTAGTACAAGGGTTGACAGAATTTTTACCGATTAGTAGTTCGGGACATTTAGTAGTAAGCCAGACCCTTTTAAGTGTACAAGAGCCAGGGATTACCTTTGAAGTCATGGTTCATTTTGGAACTTTTTTTTCTGTAATATGTATTTTCCGACAAGATTTAAAAAAGCTGTTTTACGGATTCCTAAGAGTTAAAAAAGAAAGAAAACTATTTTTCCTTTTATTTATTTCTGTGGTTCCGACCGGATTAATGGGTATTTTACTGAGATCCTTTTTTGAAAGTATTTTTCAATCCTTTACCACGGTAGGTTTTATGCTCTTGATAACTGGTGTTATTATCTTACTGGTTTTTTATCTTCCTGCCGGCAACAAAGATGTGCAAAAAATGAATGCTCTTGATGCTATTTTAATAAGTTTTGCTCAAGGTATGGCTATTATACCAGGTATTTCTCGCTCCGGGTCTACTATAACAGCTGCCTTAGCCAGAAAATTGGATACGGAAACAGCTATCAAGTTTTCTTTTTTAATGTCTCTACCGGTAATATTGGGAGCAACTCTCCTAGAACTTAAAGAAGTAATCTCTGTTGGGTTTGATGAGGCACTTATCTTGCCTTACTTTGTAGCTACTTTAACTGCCTTTCTTTCTGGAGTTTTGGCAATAAAGGTATTTATAAGACTTTTAAAAGCACGGAAGTTTTATTACTTTTCCTTCTATTGTTGGGGTTTAGGTAGCCTAGTTATTTATCTAGGGCTTAGAGGACTTTATTAATATTTTTTGCGAGGTGAACTTATTACTTGCCACTTTTCGATGAACTAAACCAAGATGTAAAAAATCAAGTAAAAGGTATTTTATTTTTATCTTTGTCGGCATTAACGATAACAGGTTTACTCTTTACTGAACAAACCGGACAGTTTGGGAAATTTCTCAATAATTTTTTACGATTAATAGCTGGCGATGTAGCTTTTATACTTCCTGTTGTTATCACCATTATAGGCTTTAAGATGATGTTACCGCAACAAATAAAATATCTTCGTCTACGCCTTTTTGGGGTACTGCTTTTTCTCTTTATTCTCATGATAGCTGCACATTTAAATCTGATAATGGAACATTATGAGCAAATAAATTTAAACGAAGCTTCGCTACTTGAAACTGCTCTTCAATTAGGAATAAAAGGCAAGGGCGGTGGTATATTAGGAGCAGGATTTGCTATTGCCCTATACTTTTTTTTCAAAGATATCGGTAGCTATATAGTTTTAGGTACTCTTGCTTTAATCTCTTTTTTGCTGATAACTAACTTATCTATTACTGCCATGCTAAACAGCAGTGTAAAGTTAGTAGTTTTAGTAGGGAAATTACTAAAAGGAACTTTCGCAATTTTTAAAGGTGGTTACAACTATTTTTTCAATCGGTCTATCAACCAAAACAAACTTTCTGTCCCTAATAAAGACGAGGTTGCCGTAACAGAGGAGTCTTTTTTACAGGAAAAAACTTTTTTAGAGAAGGAAATTATTTCTTCGGAGTCTACAGCAGGGAATATGAATTCTGTCACGAATTTTCCAGAGCAAGGATATCAGAAAAGCTTTTCAACCTTGAAAACTGTTGAAAGTAAAGAATTGCAAGAGACCGAATCTGTTAATAAAAACGGCACTGTCTTTAAATCAGATACAGAAAGCGATTATTTTTTACCCCCACTAAGTATTTTACCGCAAAGAAAAGGCCTTCAGGATAACAAACAGAAAAGAACCATAGCTGAGAGAGGTAGAGTAATAGAAAAAACTTTAAGTAGTTTTGGTGTGCAGGCTAAAATTTCTGCTATTCATATTGGACCTACAGTAACTCGTTACGAAATACAACCTGAAATAGGAGTGAAAGTAAGCAAAATTGTTAATTTAAATAATGATCTGGCTTTAAATTTGGCAGCTTCCGGTGTCAGGATAGAGGCACCCATCCCAGGTAAAGCAGCTGTAGGTATAGAAGTTCCCAATAAAGTTATCTCTCTTGTTTATTTAAGAGAAACACTGGAAAGCGGAGATTTTCAAAACGATGCCTCTCCGTTAACCATGGCCTTGGGAAAAGATATTACCGGCAACCCTGTTATTGCTGATCTACAAAGAATGCCTCATCTTTTGATTGCTGGTGCCACAGGATCCGGAAAAAGTGTTTGTATAAATACTATTATTGCCAGTATACTCTTTAAAGCTAAGCCTCAAACAGTAAAGTTTTTGATGATAGACCCTAAAGTTGTTGAGCTTAATATCTTTAACGGTATACCTCATTTAATAACACCGGTTATAAATGAACCTAAAAGAGCTGCCTTAGCTCTGAGAAATATCTTAAAAGAAATGAACAGGCGCTATCACCTTTTTGCCCAAGAAAGCGTCAGAGATGTAAGTAGCTACAATCAGTTGATTCTGGAAAAGAAGAGCGGAGAATATTTGCCCTATTATGTGGTGATTATAGATGAGTTGGCGGACTTGATGATGGTGGCAGCATCAGATGTAGAAGATGCTATTGCCCGTCTGGCGCAAATGGCTAGGGCAGCAGGAATACACTTAATTATTGCTACACAACGCCCTTCGGTAGATGTTATAACTGGTGTTATTAAAGCTAATATTACCAGCCGAATTGCTTTTGCTGTTTCATCCCATATTGATTCCCGAACTATTCTTGATGAAGGCGGGGCAGAGAAATTGCTCGGCAGAGGAGATATGCTTTTCCATCCGGTAGGTGCACCAAAACCTTTTCGTGTACAAGGAGCATATATAGCTGAAGCAGATTTACAAGCCTTGATTGCCTATATCCAGTCACAAGAGAATACGAAGTGTGATGAAAAATCACTTTCAGCTAGCATAACTTTTGAGGACCTTAGTGAAGACGACGAACTGTTTTTAAAAGCAGTAAATTTAGTGTTCGAAACCGGACAGGCTTCTATTTCAATTTTACAAAGAAAATTGCGTATTGGTTATACCAGAGCTGCTCGTATGATTGATGACATGGAAGAGAAAGGTATTGTGGGAAAGTTTGAAGGAAGCAGGGCTAGAGAGGTTTTAATTACACCGGAACAGTTGCCTGAAATACTTGAAAAAATAAATAAAACACAGGATTGAGGTGTGCCATGTTGATGGAAATTGGAGCTAGGTTAAAAGAGATTAGAGAAAGTAAGGGTTTGTCTTTAAGAGAGCTACACGAAATCACAAAAATCCAACCCAAATATTTGAGTGCCTTAGAAGAGGAAAAGTTTGAAATTTTTCCTGGTGATGTGTATATAAAAGGTGCTTTAAGAAATTATGCCGCTGTACTTGGCTTAAATACTGCTGAAATTCTGGAAGCTTATTTTGAAAAATATGAAAAAGATACGCTTGCCAATCAAGAAAATATAACTCTAAGTAAGGCTAAGAGTAAAAAAGAAACACTTTCTCCCCCTAACGGTTTGAATAAAGGAAAGGTTATTGTTTTACTGTTATTGACAGGATTTATAGTTTGGCTTATTTATTATACTGCCAGCAGAGTGGAGCTAAGCTTTTTAACAGGCAACAATATTGAGCAAATACAGGTAGATGATACTGATACAGAAGCTGATATTCCGCCTGAAACCGAAGACCCTTCACCCGAAGAAAATGATTTTGAGCAGGTAGAAGAAACTGTGGAAGTTATTCTTATACACGAAGATGCCAAAGCCCAAGTATTTGCTGTTAAAAATGCTGAGATAATATCTTTAGAAATGAAATTTTCAGCCGATTGTTGGATTGAAATTAGAAAAGAAGGTGTGCCTATATTTGAAAACACCTTCCGAAAAGATGAAACTTACTTTTTGGAATCCGACAAGGAATTAACCATTCGCATCGGCAATCCACCGGGAGTTTTTGCTATAATTGTAAATGGTACAAGCTTGTCGATAAGGGAAGAAGCCAAACCATATAATATTACACTTCAAATCAACTAAAGAAAGTGAAACAATAAAATTTTATGCAAAATAACATAAAAATTAATTTGCTAGCTTTAGGATGTCCTAAAAATCGGGTTGACAGTGAAAACATTTTGGGACTGCTGGCTGAAAAGGGATTTTCATTTACCGCCAGACCTGAAGAAGCAGAAGTAATTATCGTGAACACCTGCAGTTTTATTGCTGACGCTGAGGAAGAATCAATTGAAGAAATTCTAAAACTAGCACGATATAAAAAAAATGCCTCCTGTCAGGTGCTTCTGGTTGCAGGTTGTTTACCTTCGAGATATAAAGCAGCATTAATTGCAGAAATACCGGAGATAGATGCTATTATAACACCGGGTAATATTAAAGATGTGGTTAGTGTTGTTCTAAACTCTTTACAGGGACAAAAAGTTATTTGTGTTAAAAGTAATAACTCTACCCCTGATAGGTCTTTGCCCAGAATAATAACAGGTTCACCACACAGTGTTTACATAAAAATTGCTGATGGTTGTAATCATAACTGTACCTTTTGTATTATTCCGCAGCTAAGAGGAAAATATAAAAGTCGTTCGCTAGAGGAAATTGTTTCTGAAGCACAGCAGTTAGTACTGCAAGGTGCTCGGGAAATTAACTTAATAGCACAAGATACCTCTTTCTATGGCACGGATTTATACGGACAAAAAAAATTGCCGTTGTTACTTAAAAAACTTTGTAAAATTACTGAACTAAAATGGCTCAGAATTTTATATGCTCACCCCCTGCATCTTGACCAAGGATTATTAAAATGTTTAGCGGAAGAAGAAAAAATATGCGCTTATTTGGATATACCGCTGCAGCATGTAAGCCCGGAAATTTTGCAGGAAATGGGGCGAGGGGAAAGTAGCATAGAAGATTTTGTAAATAAGTGTCGAGAAATTGTTCCTAGTATAGTACTGCGGAGTACTTTTATCGTCGGTTTTCCCGGCGAAAAAAGAAAACACTTTGAGCAGTTGATGCGTTTTCTGAAAAAATATAACCTAGAAAGAGTGGGTGTTTTTCCTTATTCAGCAGAAGAAGGGACAAAAGCAGCACAGAAAATATCTCAAATTCCTGTTCGGTTAAAAAAATATCGCTATCATCAAGCTATGTCTCTTTTGAAAAGAAATTCTTTCACAAACAATAAAAAACTTGTTGGGCAGTGTTTTGACGTTATGGTAGATGAGTTTTGCCAAAAAGATTATTATAAAGGAAGATATTTTGGGCAAGCACCCGAAATAGATGGCAGGGTATATTTTAAATCTAAACAGCGATTATCTCCTGGCGAAATAGTTGAAGTTAAAATAACAGCTGCTGCCAGCTACGACCTGCTAGGGGAGAAGTACCACTCTTGAGTGGTATTTTTTTCTTTTGCCATGATTTTAAATATGTGCTATGATATATTATGTAAACTAAGCAAAGAAAGGAAGCAATGATGTTTTTTAATAATTTTAAATGGGTTGTTGCCTTAATAACCTTTGTAATTGTTTTGGCATTTTTATCGGGAGCACAAATGTGGCGACAAAAAAAATTTGTTGAGAAACCTTTAGTATCCATGTTGGAAAATATGGCTGGTATCGAAGAAATATACCTAAAGGAAGAAGGAAAAGAGTTAGAAGTCAATATAACTGTTAGTAAGGTTGATGATTTCTCGCTTTTCTACACTCATCTTGAAAAAATGATAGAAGAAAATTACAAAGGAAATTATAGTATTAAGATTAGCGATTCACCTGATAAGGTTTTAGTCATGGCCTATCAAAAAATTCATCTTGCTCTTTATGAAGGAGTAGCCCGGGGAAACTATGTAGATATGGGAGAACATATAGAAAACATTAAAGATATTTAAGATTGATAAAAGTAGCCTGACTATTACTGAAAATTATATATTTTTGCAACTACATCATGGTGATTATTTTTTGTATAGACGAATTTTACGGCAACCGTCGATAGAGGGGGTAAAAATATGATTAAAGAAATAGTTGTCGGCATTGCTGCCGCTTTTATGATCATCCGTTTTTTGGAGGGTGTTAACATAATTCCTTTTTTGTTTTTGGGATGTTTGCTTTTGGGATTGTATTATTTGTTAGGAACAAAAAAAATATCTAGAAATTTTATTTCTCTCATAAAGAATTCAAATAAAGAAACAATAAGTAAAATGGGAATACGACCACTAAAAGGCGTTTTGCTGGTAGGTCCCTCAGGAACAGGCAAAACACTCTTAGCCAAAGCTGCTGCCAACTATACTGATTAGTGAAGCTGTAGAAAAGGTTATCATGGGAGAGAAATTAGAAAAAATACCTGACGTAGAACAATTATGGCGCATTTCTGTGCATGAAACAGGACATGCCCTTATCAGCGAAAAAATAAGAGCTGGCTCTGTATCATCGATTACAACTACTTCCCGGGGGAAAGCTCTTGGTTATTTGAGACAGATACCGGATAAGGATAATTATTTATACACTAAAGAATATCTGGAAGGGCAAATGGGGATTTTTTTGGGAGGAGCAAAGGCAGAAGAAATAGTATTGGAAAACCATTCTACAGGATCTGAAAACGACTTTCAAGAAGCATTGAAATTGGCTAAAAAGATTATTAGTTCTGGTATGTCTCCATTAGGGATAGTAAATATTAGTATGGTACCCCAAAAAATTCTTTATGATGACGCTATTCAAAAAATTTTAAAGGTAGAAGAAAAAAAGGTGGAAACAATATTAAAAGAGCAACTTGTTACTTTAAAAAAAATTGCTAAGTATTTATTGGAAAACGAAAAAATTTCCGGAGATTACTTACGTTCTAAATTACTTTCCTAAAATTACAACTAACTTACGGGTGAAAATATGCAAAAACTGCTTGGATATATAAAAATTTTATTGGTTTCAGTTTTGGGTATGGTGCTGGTGATAACCCTGCTGGGACAAACGAATATAATAATTGGACCTTTTGATCTGGAAATAAGTTTATCCTTTTTCGAGCACGGTGTAACAGAGCTGGAGCTTCCACCAGTGGGTAGAGTCTGGGCATCAACCCATAGCGTACCTTTAAAAGTAAGTGCTTTGCTAAAAAATATTAATTTGGACTTATTGCGAGAAACTATTGTAGAATTGCCAGAAAAAGAATATATAGCAAAACTCCTGACAGCAGCAAGAAAAGAAATAGCGATTTTTGCTCTTAGGTTGCTATTCTTAGGATTTGCAGGTGGAGCTGCTGCTATTTATTTTGTACTGTCCAAAAATGTTAAAAAAATTTTGCTAGGAGGTATTAGTGCACTTTTAGTTTTGATGCTACTATTTTTTTCGCTCTATATTTCTTATGATTCCCAGGCCTTTGCTACTCCGGAATTTGAGGGTGCTTTAACTGCGGCCCCCTGGGTTTTCGGGCTAATAGAGGAAACATTGGTCAAAGTTGCTACGTTGGGAGAACAATTGGAGATTATCGCTAGCAATCTTTATTTGCTTTTTGAGCGACTACAATTTTTAGAACCACTTGGATTGGTAGAGGGAGAAAAAAAGATTCTACATGTTTCTGATATCCATAACAACCCTGCTGCCTTTGATTTTATAGAACAAGTTATAGCTAATTTTAATGTAGATTTTGTTATTGATACGGGAGATATAACTGACTTTGGGACACCTTTAGAAGCTGAACTGGCATGTAAAGTGGGGAAATTAGGAATTCCCTATATTCTTGTTCCCGGTAATCATGATTCACCTGATATAATCGCTGTCTTGGCTAAACTTCCTGGGGTTACGGTCCTAGAAAAAGGCGTGGTAGAAGTAGGGGGAATCCTAGTGGCAGGCATCCAAGACCCTTCTTCCTTTTCTTCTGAAATGACTATACTTTCTAATGAGATATTGGATAGTTTTGCGGCTGAATTAAAATCTTTTTTACTTAAAGAGAATATAAGTCCGCATATTTTAGCCGTCCATCATCCACAGATTGCAAATGATTTTATTGATGAAATACCGATTATTTTAACTGGACACACACATTCCTTGCATATAGAAGAAACTGCAAAAAGTGTGATCATCGATGCTGGTAGTACGGGGGCTGCCGGGATAAGGGGCTTAAATGTTGCCAGAGAAATCCCTTTTAGTCTGGTTTTATTGCATTTAAACAGGGATGAGGAAAATCAATGGAGATTGACTGCAACTGATACCATAAAAGTTTTTCAGTTTCAAAGTGGTTTTTCTCTTTCTAGGATACTTTTCACAAAATCCTAAGAAGGATTTTGCCATCTTTGCTACGAAATAAATAAAGGTAGGAGGAGGTGAAGCTTAAGATGAAAAAAATAATTTTATTTAGCTTGCTTTTTTTAATGCTACTTCCAACCTTTGCTTTCCTGCAGGAAAATGAAGAAAATACCGAACTGTTGGAGCAAAAGAATGACATAGAGCAAGAAAGAGAAAACAGCAGAGGAGAGGATGCTTTTTTATTTCAAGATACTTTTCGCAATATTGACGTAGTAAAATTAAATGAAAACCAGATGGCGCTTTTGATGATTAACAACCAGATTGGATATCTGATGACACAGATACAGGCACATGGAATACAAACGGAGATCTTATTTGCAAAACATCGAGAAGAACTGGCAAGAGAGCGGGAAAAACAAAGCAATCTAAAAGAGGAATATCTTGCCAAAGTTGAAAAGCTGGAAAGTAGATTAATTGAAAAGGAAGCTGCTGTTGTAGCCGCTGAAAAAAAAGTGCATGAACTGGAAAAAAAAATTGCTGTCTATATAGGAGAAAGCGGCTTATATTTTAAACTTGTTCTGGCTTTAATAGTCGGCATGATAGCAGGTTTGATATTGGGAGGAATATTAAACTGGAAAAAAAATAGAACTCAAATCAAGCACAATCAAACGCAACTACAATCAACGAAATAATTTAAAAAACCTCCTTGCGGAGGAGGTTTTTTTAGGACTTTTGTGCCGGTTGTACTTTGTACCACCCTCGTTTATGCATAGCATCAAAAATCATTTTGGCATGCTCTTGTTCTTCTTTTTGAATGTGCTGTAGTGATTGCCTTACCGTGGGATTAGTAGCCTCCATAACGCCCATGTCGTAGGCATTAGAA
>CAZIRG010000018.1:0-10514 GCA_964541505.1 uncultured Syntrophomonadaceae bacterium
ACTGCTTATTATTAGCTTATTCGTAGTTGATATTTTAAAAAAGCGGATTGCAGATCTGCAAAAAATCAACTTGACTATTTTCCCATAAATGTATATAATTACAAGCATGGAGTTTTTTGTTGTTTAAATGCCTATTCTGCTGAGATCGTGCACCAATTCCGCTAACTATGAGAGGAAAGGTGGTGTTATGCCGATGTAAGCAAAAGCTAATATTTTGTGCAAGGGCAAAAGGTATTTACTGCAAGTTTTATAAAACCTATGGCAATGGTCCGGCTAATAGGTCAGAGCAGTATATAACCTGTGGAAGGAATACGGATGGAAACGTCCCGGTTAGCTGGTTGCCGAATATACCGGTAGACGATCTAACAGATTGCAGAAGGCGAACGTTCAGTTCTACTTGTGTATAATAACGTATGCTTGTACAGTTCTTCTGTCTGGGTGAGACTCCCAGGCCAAGGTCTCCCAGTCGCTTATATTTACTCGCAGGAGTAAGTAAATCAAAACTTCAAAAGGAGGCGAAAGCCTGGTCACGGGAGGCCGGCTACACAATGTTAATTATTGTGAAGTTTTTTACCAGGTTAGAAAGTGAAACTCTGGAAAAAAATTCTTATCGGTTTTGGATTGGGTGTTTTGGCAGGCTTTATATTTCAAGAAAGCATACTCGTAGTTAAGCCGTTTGGAGACCTTTTTATCCGGCTAATCAGGATGATAATTGTTCCCCTGGTCTTTGCATCTTTGGTCGTTGGCGCGTCCAGTATGAGTGACATGAAAAAATTGGGACGTGTAGGAGCAAAAACTATAGGATATTACCTGACTACTACGGTGTTTGCGGTAACTTTGGGAGTGGTCATTGCTAATATTATCCAACCCGGTCGGGGTTTAGTCATTGATGTGGAAGAAGTCGCTATTGAGACTAGAGCCGCTCCTGATGTAGTCGAGACCTTATTGAACCTGGTTCCGCTAAATCCACTAGCTGCGCTAGTTGAGGGCAGGATGCTTCAAATAATCGTGTTTGCATTATTTGTAGGAATCACTATTGCCCTGATAGGTGAAAAAGGCAAGCCTGTATATGATTTCTTTGACTCATTTGCTGAAGTAATGTATCGAATAACGGAAATTGTTATGAATTACGCTCCCATAGGTGTTTTTGCATTAATCGCATGGGTTGTAGGAACGCATGGTTTAGACGTGCTCCTACCGTTGGCAAAAGTAATCTTTGCCGTCTACCTGGCATGCCTGTTACATGCTGGTATAATCTATTCTCTGGCTAATTCGCTCCTCGCGAAGATACATCCACTACGTTTCTTCCGGGGATTTTTTGATGCCTGGATAGTTGCCTTTACTACATGCAGCAGTGCTGCAACTTTGCCTGTTACCATTCGTTGCGCCAAAAAAGCTGGGGTGCCTGGTAGCATCCGAAACTTTGTTCTTCCCCTTGGAGCAACTATTAACATGGATGGAACCGCAATTTATCAGGGCATTGGTGTTCTCTTTATTGCGCAGGCCTATGGAATCAGCTTAACCTTCGCTCAACATATAACTATAGTGTTAACCGCCACCCTGGCCTCGATAGGGACAGCTGGGGTCCCTGGTGCCGGAATGATCATGTTAGTAATGATGCTTACTTCTGTAGGGCTGCCTTTAGATGGAATTGCACTTATTGCAGGTATTGATCGTGTTCTAGACATGGTCAGAACCAGTGTCAACGTTCTTGGCGATGGTACATGCGCCATGGTGGTTGCCGCTACCGAGGGGGAATTACAACCCGTTTCTGAAGTCCCAGGTGCAGAAGCTTAGGTAGTGAACAACTACAGCAAGCAGTTTACCCTGACTGGGAAACTGCTTGCTGGTTTTTTGTTGAAATTTGAGTGGAGGAGAAGTATTTGGTTGCTAGCACTACCCACCTCTTTTGGATATTGAAATTCCTGTAGAATAAAATAAAAAATAAATTTACAAAGCAGGAATAATTGTAGTAATATAGAAGTCTAGCAGCACTATACATGTGGAAAGAATCAGAGGGGGGATTTGCGGACATGAAGTTACCCGTTTTAAAAATAGGAGATTTATTGGCCAAATTTCCTGTAGTGCAAGGAGGTATGGCTATTCGTATTTCTACTGCTCCGTTGGCGGCGGCAGTAGCAGAAAGTGGAGGAGTGGGGACTATTGCTATTACCGGCATGAGTCTGGAAGAGTTAGTTTCTGAGATACGTGAAGCTAGGAAGCTGACACGAGGGATTATTGGTGTGAATGTACTGTTTGCGGCCAAAAACTTTGGTCAGCTGGTAAAAACGTCTCTACAGGAAAAAGTGGATTTTGTTGTTTCAGGAGCCGGTTTCTCGCGTGATATGTTTGCCTGGGGGAGAGAGTTTAATGTTCCTATTATCCCAATAGTTTCATCACTTAGGTTAGCGAAGCTGGCCGAAAAGATAGGTGCTGCTGCTCTAGTGGTGGAAGGAAAAGAAGCCGGGGGACACCTGGGAACTGACCGACCACTAAAGGATATCTTTACTGAGATACGCCGGGTTGTGAAGATTCCTCTTATTGCTGCCGGTGGTATGGCAACGAGAGAAGACGTTGCTAAGCTCTTTGCCCTTGGTGCTGATGGTGTACAGCTGGCAACCAGGTTTTTGACCAGCAAAGAATGTACTGCTGCTGAAGGGTATAAAAAAATGCATGTAGGAGTTAACCCAGACGATATAGTGATTGTTGAAAGCCCGGTAGGTCTTCCCGGGCGAGCTATTAGGAATTTTTTTTCAGAACGTCTGACCAAAAATTTAAATATAGATAAAGAAAAGTGTGCAGGTTGCCTGAAAAAATGTTCTGGGCGTTATTGTATTGTTTCTGCTTTGAATAAAGCACAACAGGGAGATCTGAAAAATGGGCTGATTTTTTCCGGTGAAAGTGCGGTTAAGATTAAAAGTATCTTGTCAGTGAAAAGTATAATGGAGAGTATTGTTAGAGGTTAGAAGTTAGAAGTTAGAAGTTAGACGGGGGGTTAGGAACGAGGAAAGAACAGACTTATCTTCTCCTCGTTCCTAACCCCCCGTAAACTGTCAACCGTAAACTGTCAGCTGTAAACTGTCAACTGTAAACTGTAAACTGCAAACTGCAAGCTGTAAACTGTAAACTGTAAACTGTAAACTGTCAGCCGTAGGCTGACTACTATTGTACATTATCAAAAGGTGAGAAGAAGGGGTAAAAGATACCGATTCTATCTAACTGACTCACTGGAATATGGGTAAGAATTTCTTCCAGAATAGCAGTGTCAGCCATCAAATCATAGAGCGACCACCTGCGGCCAAAAGTTTCAGTTATTTCAGGGATATAATCATTTTGCAATAAAGCTGTGCCTAAGCGGAAAGATCGTTCTTCTAGCAGCTTTCCAAATTCATCATAAGCAAGTATAGTAATTTCAGAAATATCACCGGCAAGACCGGCAAAAGTAGCACTAAATTTACCACCTACGCGGTGATCTAGATGTCTAATACCGCGTGCCGTTTGCAGTCTGATAGAAGCTACGTCATCATCAGCCATAATGTCAATATGCGATAAATGAGGAGCAATTTCACCAGGAATCAAACCCTGCTGATGATGGATGGTTTCAATACTGGTGATATATATTTTGGGGACATCTACGGCTATATTGACTGCACTGTATTTATTTAATATCCTGGTATTGATTTCTTGAACCGTGGCATCTAAGAGTGAAGTCTTAAAGCCGTCGGCGGTCATAAATTCGATAGTGATTTCTTCATTATAACTAAAGCTGCCGCCTCTATCCATGTCCTGTAATGCTCCTGGCTCAATCTGCAACGTGTAACGTGTAGAAGGATTTAAGAAAGCATCTCCTCCGGCAGGATTAAAGCGGATGACTAAACGAGTATCTTTAATAACAGAGACATCGATGGCTGGTATATGAAAAGGTGAACCTATTATAGTTATATTTGGACTCGCGGGGTCAACAATTCTTATTGGGTTCATAAAATCTACAGCAAGTGTTTGGTTAGTCCTTACTCCCAATTTTTGTACTCCTAGCAGCTCGCTGATGCGGTATTGAGTGGCAAAATCAGGGGTCATACCAAAAGGTGAAGTTAAGGGGAAGGTATGACCTCCTGGTTCGAAAGAGAAACTAAAAGGTTCTGGCTTTCGTTCAGTAGAGAAAGTCCAGGTAATTAAGTCCGGATTGGGACCGCCAAAAACCTTACGCACAGTTTTAGGAGCAATAATTACTGTATAAATGGCGTTGGGTCTTAGTGGTCGATAGCTAAAACTTAAAACATTACTGCTTATGCGCTCTGATCCTGCGATGAAAAGATTATCACCGGTATCTAGGTCAATAATCTTGATACTTTCAGCGGAGTCAAAATCTACAGCTTTGGTAATAGGCTCGCTAAAATAAACGTTGATTGCCCCCTGCAGTTGAGCAATAACTCCAGTGGCATTTGCTATAGGGCTAAAGGGCTGCTGTGCTTGTAAAGTTGGCGGTTCCCGCTCAATTACCAGCCTTATGGTAGTATCTTGCAGGTTTTTGGCAGGAGAAGCATCTTCAGCTACGATGTAAACTTCATATCTCTTTTCCGCTTCCAGATTGATAATTTGTGTAACGGCCTCATATGGGGTGGTATTAGCAGAAAACTGATTTTCCGTGGTTACAACTATCCCCCGGGGGTTAGCGGAGTTAGGATCTATTGCCAATGTTTTGACTTCAACTGCTGTTGGAGGTGTGCTGCCGAAAGGAATAACTAGGTAATAGACGGTAGATGCTTCGCTCAAATCCACATGCAGGTTGACGGTAATATCTGTTGTATTCCGCCGGAAAGGATCTGCATCAAATTCCGGGACTATTTTATCTAAGATATCACCAGTGATTACGCTGTCAGTAACATTTCCTGCACTGTCTTTAATAAGATTTCCTGGAATTGTCAAAGTACCAGTGTAGTAGGTAGATAACAAAGGTTGATTTTCTTTTAAGGTTATAGTAATAACAGTATTACTGATACTGGCAGTAGCAGTATCCTTAGTCAGGGTAATGCCGGCTGCAGTGATGTTGTCTAAGAAGTCTGCTTCATTACTATTAAAATAAATAGTCTCATTAAATTCAATTTCGATGGTATTCGTGCTAGTGGCTCGTACAGGACCTTCAGCTGCAGGTAGAAGGTCGGGGGGAGTAGTGTCGGTTGCACCTACCGGAACAGCAAAAAACATATTCAGTAACAACAGAGCTACGGTAGCTATAACTACCACTGCCATCTTTTGTTTGGAGAGTTTTTTGTTTACATTTCTTTCTTCTTCCATCCAGATAAGATTCATTTTAAATACCTCTCTTTCTTTTAGCAGTCTGCGGACTGCAGTTGCCAGTTATCAGTTATCAGTCATCAGGGGAACGGATGAGGGGCGAGATGAAGTTTTAGGTGGTTCGTTACTCATTTTATCTTTAAGCTGCCTAATCCTCAAAAACCCAACCCTGAACCCTGAACCCTGAACCCTGAACCCGGCTTCCGTAACCACTGTAAACTGTAAACTGTAAACTGTAAACTGTCAGCTACAGGCTGACCTATGGAACTATCTGCTCTATTTTCTTCAACTCCCTGCTAAACCTATCATAAGCAGTAATCGTAATTGGCATACCTTGCTGCAGCCTGGTGGTAGCCAGACTAAACCTATTTTCCCCTTCGTAGTGCATGCTAAGCACAGCTTTTTGTGGTCGTCTGCCGGTTGTATCTGTAAAGGATATTTCGACAAAAGATACTTCTGGCGCTGCCTCTACCCATATTGTGCGGAGGTTGGGGAAAAGAAAACCGGGTAGAATTGTTATTTGCTGTATGTATTCTACTGGCTTTTCTGGGTCTTCTGCAGTGATAGTTACTTCGACTTTAACCTTAAGTCCCGTGGCGCCGACGCTGCCGATTATTGTTTTTGTGCCGATGCTGTTGGTATCGATACTATCCCAAGTAATATTTTCCATGCTTGTTGTGCCATCGCGATAAGTTACTTTTACTTGCGAGGGCAGGACAGGTATTTCCCCCTTTTTCACTTTAACAGGGGGGATAGGGTCTATCTCAGCTACCTCAGATTCAGTTACAGTGATGTTGAACTTTCTTTCTACCTGGTTATTATCACGATCGGTAGCTCTGACAGTAAAGGTGAATTCCCCTCGCCTGGTGGGTATGCCGGATATTTTTCCTGTGTCTGGGTCAAGATTTAAACCACTCGGCAGTCTGCCGCTGGCACGCACCCACGTATAGGGTTCGTTACCATGAACTGCCTGTAAGGTATAGAAGTAATCACTCTCTAGCAAGGCAGGCGGCAAAGTGGCAGTTTTGATGGTAAAAAAATTGTCCCTTGTGCCGACAATATATTGCAGCAGCATTTTGGCATCATTGATATCAATGATGTCGTTAGCATTTAAATCCACGGCTGCTAAAGCATCACTATTTGTTAGAGCACGCCTGCCACTGAGGTGCTGCAGGATTCGGATGGCCGAGAGAGGGTTAACAGAATCTTTCCCTTCGGTATCACCTAGCCTGCGGTTTTTTTCTATTCGCCCTGCAATTTGTTTGATGGTAATTTCAGCACCTTGCGAGTCTCTAAAATTAACTTCGGAAATATCTATAGTCATAAAATCACCACGCGAAAGATTGGGAGAAATATTATAAGTAATATAACCGATTGTTTTTGTATCAATATCAACTCCAGCACCGTCTATGGAAATAAAATTGATAAGTAGAGAGTCGCCTGATCTACGAGAAAAAGAATTAAAAAGACTGTTGGTGCCGCCGTCAAACTCAGAAGAAAAACGTATGCTGTGATAAGAAATAGGACTTCCGTTAGTCGGCGCTTTAACAGCAAAACTTCCGGAGGCTAAATCAGAAATATCCTTGATAATAATAGGAACGGTAGCTTCTGCTCCCATGCGCCGCATGGTGCCGATGCTGAGCACAGCATCTTTTCGTGCTGTTCGTGCTGCAGCAGTTGGGGGTAGAACAAATAGTGCTAATAAAAGCAAAAGTAACGAAAAAAGGAAGACCGAAAACAGCTTTTGTTGTAAAGCTTTCCTCTTGTGTTTTACCACTGCTTGGTTTTCTTGGTTCGACATAACAAAAAACCCCTTTCTCCTTTAAAAACCATTTTAGCCCCGTTCCTCTCTTAACCTCGTCCCTCTTTTAGTCTCTTAGCCTCTTAGCCTCTTAATCTCAAATCTTAACCTCAAAAATCATACGCACAGGCTCTTTAAGTGCTGCACCGTTGGTTGATTTTATTTTTTCAGTAATTATTAGGGTGTAGCTACCCGGCTCATAAGCAGTTAACGGTTTAATGGTAACGGTTTTAGAGTCAACGGAAACGGATGTCGAAGTTTGGATACGTTTTTTTGTATTGTTATTAATGATATAGATAGTATTTTCAGCAATAGAAGCTGGTTTAATAGCGATATTAAATTTTACTGTCCATTCTTTTTCTGGTGCTATATTTTTTTGGGTGGGAAGAGTTGTGCCTTGAAAAGACGATACCCGACCGGCATTTTTTGTAGCTTCTATAGCATTTAGCTGCTCATCCCACAGGGCTAACTTATCGATAGTAAAGGCTGTCTCTCCTCCTTGCTTAAGGAGTCGGAAGGTTATTTCCAGTAAGATGCCGCTACCGCTAGCTCCGGTGTCGTTTGGCCATGCAGCTGCTATTTGCCCTGCGGGAGCTTTTTCTAGGTTGCTTTCGCACATAAATCCCTGAATTATATCTCCTCTGTTTATTTCTAGAGCCACTGCTACTTCAGGGTCATAGACCAGCACTAGTTGACCGCCTGCCATGTTAGATGCATTTTTGATAAATATTTCAACCGTAAAATTAGAGCTGCGGCGTTCTGCATAAACAGTGGCAACAGTGACTGTAGTTGGTGCTGATATTGCTTGGGTGGGGGATGGTTGATATATGCTTACCACCAGCGTGTAAAGCATGAGGACTAAGAAAACTTTTTTCCCGATTTTCCCGAAATATTTTTTTAACAAAAGTGTCATAAGTGTCATAGATTTTAGGTGCAGGAAACCGTACGGGTTTGACCGGCGGAAGAATGCACCGTTCTCCTTTCTTTTAACCTTTTAAGCTCTTAACCTTGTCTTGTTTTACTTGTTTTATAGATAATCGACAAAAGTAGATAATCGACAAAAGGTAGATGAACTTGTAGATGAACTTTAGAAAAAGTAGGTTATATTTTATTCTTAAATTTTAGGAAGCTTTAATCCTCAAGAATCCTCAAGGTTTTTTAAATAATGTCGATATAAATATAAAGTAGATTTAGAAGTAGGGTAGGTTCGTGTCGTTCTGATTATCTTGTAGAGAGGTGAGAGAAAGTGAGAGTTGATGGAACAGATCCTTTGGCTGTAGGAAGAATTCAGGATCAAACGTCTAGAAGTGAAGTGCAAAGGTTAACTGAAGTCACCCCTGATATTCAGATCAGAAGACGAGAAGAAGCAATTAGGGGGCAGGAAGTTCCTCAGAGAAGTAAAGGTGAAAACTATTCGGAAAAACTAGAGGAGGCTGTAAGGGAGGCTAATAGGGCTACTGAAGCGGCAAATATTAATTTGCGTTTTCAGGTACATGAAGAGTCGGAAAGAGTTATGATGCTGGTTTTTGATATGGAAAAGAACGAAGTAATTAAGGAGATTCCTCCGGAAGATCTTTTAAATCTAATAGGGCAGATTCAGGAGATGATTGGTCTTCTTTTAGATGAAAGGAGATAAAAGAAGGTGATGCCAAATAATCCCTACCAGAAGTATCGGCAGAACCAGGTGGAAACAGCTACGCCGGAGATGTTGGTGCTTATGCTTTATAATGGTTCCCTGAAGTTTATTAAAGAGGCACAAGAAGCTATCCAGGCAAAAGAAATTGAAAAAGCTAATAACCGGATAGTGCGTGTGCAAAAAATTGTTTCTGAATTGATGCTTTCTCTAAAGCTGGAGGAGGAAGTCGGAAAAAGCCTGTATTTATTGTATGATTACATGCATACTCGCTTGGTTGAAGCTAACATCAAAAAAGATGCTAGAATACTGCTGGAAGTAGAGGCTATGCTGGGGGAATTAAAAGATGCTTGGCAGGGAGCAGTTTCTAGCAACAAGAAAAAGGAAAAAATCATCAGTTGATAAAAAAAAGCAGTGTGTAGCTGCTTTTTTTTATTATAAATAATATCCTGGTTATTAAGTTTTTTTAATGTTTTAAGGAAAAATTTCCACAGGTTTTGCAGGATTTTGTTTCTTTTTCTCGAATAATCTTCTATGACTAGGTAAAAAGACGAAGAGGAGAATGAGGTAAAGAGAAGAAAACCTCTTTTAGTCTTTTAACCTCTAAAAAAAGGAGCGATTTTATGGTACAGAAATTATGGGAGGGTGAGGTTTTTACTCTTTTGCAAAAAGGGTTACAAGCGGCTTCATTACGCCAACGGACAATCTCGCACAATCTTGCTAACGTTAATACTCCTGGTTTTAAGCGCTCTTATGTACAATTTGAAACTATTCTAAAAGAAGTGAGAAGAGCAGGGAAAATAAGCCTGGATACTACCCGAGCAGGTCACATAAAGGGAACATCCTCTTCCATTGAGTCAGTTGCTCCCCAGGTGAGAATAGACAGGACTACTTCCATGCGCAGCGATGGTAACAATGTGGATATAGATCGTGAGATGGTTGATTTAGCAATAAACCAACTTTATTACAACAGCCTTGTACAACGTATGAGTGGAAGATTGTCTTCTTTACGTAATGTGATTACTGGAGGAAGAGGATGATTTGGAGGTTGGAGGTGGGAGGTTGGAAGTTGGACGGGGGTTAGGAACGAGGAACGAGGGAAGAGGGATGTGGGATGTGGGAAGTTGGATGAGGGACGAGGGACGAGGGACGAGGAAGTGGGAGGAAGGAGGGGTTGGAAAGATGAAGATGTTTTCAGCGATGAGTACTAGTGCTTCAGGAATGACAGCAGAGCGATTTCGTTTAGATCTTATTGCTGGTAATTTAGCTAACATTAATACTACCAGGACAGCTGCTGGAGGTCCTTTCCGGCGTCAAACAGCTGTTTTTGCTGAGATACTATCCAGCACAAGAAAAGGTGCTAAGGGAGCCGGGGTAAGGGTAGTAGGGATAGCCCGGGATAATACCCCGCCGAAACTGGTATATGATCCGGCTCATCCAGATGCTAATGAAGAAGGATATGTAGCGTTCCCCAATATTAATGTTATTAATGAGATGGTGGATATGATAACGGCTACCAGAGCATACGAGGCTAACGTAACAGCCACGAATGCTTTTAAAAATATGTTTTTGAAAGCATTGGAAATTGGTAGGTGAGTCGCCCAGTTGACAAAAGTTTTTCGTATTGCTTTTAATAAATATACGCTGAAAGACGCTGATTAAAATGTTTTATAACTGATTTCATTCTTCAGCGTTGCATGAATCATAACACATTAGCGTGAACGGTTAAACGTGAACGGTTAAATAAGAAAAGAGACGAAAAGGAAAAGAGAGGACGAAGAAAAA
>CAZIRG010000018.1:10614-16786 GCA_964541505.1 uncultured Syntrophomonadaceae bacterium
CGTGAACGGTTAAATAAGAAAAGAGACGAAAAGGAAAAGAGAGGACGAAGAAAAAACCTCTTTTAGTCTTTTAACCTTATTAGTTACGTTTTGATAATCAAGCGGTATTCCCGGCAACTGTCAACTGACAATTAACAAAGGGGGATTTGTTGGTATGCGGATTAATCCTATTCCTCTGGTTATACCTGAGGATGGTAAATTACAAAAAGCAAGTAGTCAAGAGGCATCCCTGCCTTTTGGTAATTTTTTTAATGATGCTTTGAAGGAAGTTAATCAGCTTCAGGTAGATTCAGCTGAAATAACAAAAAAAATGGTCTTGGGAGAAGTAGAAGATATACATCAAGTGATGATAGCAGCGGAAAAAGCAAGTTTGGCTTTGAATCTTACAATGCAAATTCGCAATAAACTGGTAGAAGCCTACCAGGAAATATCTCGTATGCAATTTTAAGTGAAGTGAGTGGTGGCGCTTATGGCGGAAGAGGGAGAAAGCAGAACAATGCCTGCCAACATCCGTGCAGGTTGGCAGGGGTTAAGCCAGGCAAAAAAGATGAGTATAGTTGTTTTATCGATAACTCTTCTGCTGGCTATATTTTTATTTGTCAATCATCTTACAACTCCTCAGATGGAAGTTCTCTTTAGAGGGCTAGCTGCTGATCAGGCGGCAGCTGTTTTGGCAAAGTTAGACGAAATGGCTGTTCCTTATCAGGTAGGTGCTGGCGGAGAGACTATTTTAGTGCCCAAAGAGCAGCTTGGAGAGCTGAGGATTCGCTTGAGCAGTGATGGTGCACTCTATGCCAGCGGCGTTGGCTTTGAACTTTTTGATCAGACCAGATTGGGTACAACAGAAGACGAGAGAAGACTTAATTTCAAACGAGCTTTGCAAGGAGAATTACAGCGGACTATCTCCCAAATAGAAGGGGTTCAACAGGCTAGGGTACATTTGGTACTTCCGGAGCCCAGTGTGTTTTTGCGAGAAAAAACATTGCCAACAGCTTCCGTGGTGTTGAAACTGGACCCACTGTCTAGGTTACGAGAAGATCAGGTGAGGGGTATTGTTTATCTGGTGGCAGGGAGTGTAGAGAATCTAGCGCCAGGAGAGATTTCAATTATTGATACCCAAGGACGCATCCTTTCTGCTATGAGAGGAGAAGATATGCATCCGGCAGGTGATTTGGCTACTATTACCCAAGAACAGATGGAAATACGAAGAACCTTCGAGAGAGAAATAGAAAACAGAGTACAGGGGATGCTGGAGCGTGTACTAGGAGCAGGAACGGTGACAGCGATGGTTACGGCGGATTTAGACTTTGACGCCGAAGAGGTTAGTATTATTACTTATGGGGAGCCTGTTATCCGGAGCCAGCAACAATTCAGAGAAGAGTTTACAGGTACCGGGACTCTGCCTGCTGGTGAAGCTGGCACAGCTACCAATATTCCTGCTTATCCTTTTATTGCCCCGGGACAGGGAGAAACCACCCACTTAAAAACGGAGGATATAACCAACTTTGAAATACCGGAAACGGTAACTCGTATCACGCGTGCTCCGGGGGAGATAAACAGCCTCTCTGTTTCAGTAATCTACGATAATAGGCAAGGAATACTTTCTCCTCGCCAAATGGAAGACATGCAACAATTGATAGCCACGGCTGTAGGCTATGTGGAAGGTCGCGACAGTATCAATGTGGCAGCTGTTAATTTTGATACCACTCACCTTGATGAAGCAGTTTTGGCTATGGAGGAAGCAGCCAGAACGGAAAACATAAATACTTATATCCGCTATACTCTCACTGCCTTAGGAATGATCTTAGGATTTCTTTTGATTCTAATGCTCACACGCAGAATACTATCCTATTTAAAAGAACAGAAACAGTACAGTGGGTCAGCTGTGTCACAGCTAGCAGGGATGCCTGCTGTGGGCGAAGAAACTATTCCTGAAGTGTCTGTAACTGTTTCTCAAGAGATAAAAAAACAAAAGCATGTCAAAGAAATGGCTGAGAGCCAGCCGGAAGCAGTTGTGTCTCTTCTAAAAACATGGATGGCAGAGGACCAGAGGTGAAGAAGTTTTGAAAAAAGAACAGGATATTAAAGATCTTAAAGGTATTCAAAAGGTAGCTATTTTTATGCTAAGCCTTGGGCCGGATTTGTCGTCTAAAATTCTTAAAGGTTTTACTGAAACGGAGATAGAGCGTATTACTTTAGAGATAGCTAATACGACCTCTGTTAAAAATGAGACTATAATGGAGGTAGTAGAAGAGTTTATGCTGCTTATGGATGCTCGCCAGTATATGTTGGACGGTGGCATTGCTTATGCTCGGGAGATTTTAGAGAAAACATTGGGACCTCAGAAAGCTAGTTTGCTTATCAAAAAACTTAAAGAAAGCTCTCAAATAAGACCTTTTAGTTTTGCCAAAAAAGCTGACCCGCGACAGCTGGCTAATATTATTGGACAGGAGCATCCCCAGACTATTGCTTTGATTTTATCTTATCTGCAATCTGACCAGGCAGCCGTAGTTCTTTCTGCACTCCCGGTAGAGCTACAGGCTGAGATAGCCAGAAGAGTAGCTGTCATGGAGCGCATATCTCCGGAGGTGTTAAAAGGGGTAGAAAAAATTCTTGAAGAAAGATTAGCCACTATAATGGTGCAAGATTACACTGCGGCAGGAGGTATACCTTCGCTGGTAGATATTCTAAATCAAGTAGATCGCTCGACAGAAAAGCTGATCTTGGAAGAATTGGAAACGTATGATGCTGATTTGGTTGAAGAAATTCGTAAAAGAATGTTTGTTTTTGAGGATATTGTCAACTTAGACGATACTGCTATTCAGCGAGTTATGCGAGAAGTTGACACTAAGGATTTAGCGCTGGCATTGAAAGGAGTCAATGAAGAAGTCACCAGTCGCATCTTTCAGAATATTTCTAAACGAGGTGCCGAGATGCTGCGGGAAGATATAGATTTTATGGGTCCTGTTAGATTAAGGGATGTGGAAGAAGCACAGCAGCGAATAGTAAGCGTTATACGTCGTCTGGATGAAGCTGGTGAGATCATTTTAGCTCGAGGTGGGGAGGATACGATCATTGAATAAGATTTACAAAGCCCTCTACACCAAAGAGTCTAGTGCCTATCATATGCCTTCGGTGCTTTTGCCAGAAGAACTCAAAAAAGAAACAGAAAGGAAAGAAAAAGTTCTGCCGGAAGATCCGGCAGAACTTTTAAGAAAAGCCAGAACAGAAGCTTTAGATATTTTAGAAGAAGCTAAAAAAAAGGCTCTAAAATTGCGAGAAGAGGCTTATAACGAAGGGTTTAATCAGGGTGAAAAAAAAGGTATGATCTTTGTAGAGAAGGAGAAGGAGGCATTATTGGCAGAGGCCGTAGAGATTTTGGCGGAAGCCGGCAGATTGAGGAAAATGCTTATTAAATCTGCTGAGCCGCAGATTGTAGAACTGGCATTACAGATAGCGCAAACTCTTCTAAATGCCAAATTAAAAACAGAAAAAAAATTGATTGTAGATATGGTAGCAGAGGTAATGATACTTTTATCTAAAGAGGAAAAAGTTTTGATCAAGGTGAACCCTGCTGATGTGAAAACATGTCGCCAGAATAAAGATTTTTTTAGAACTTTTTTGACGGAGGATGCCAGTATAAAGTTTTTACCTGATGAAGAAGTTCCATTAGGCAGCTGCCGTGCTTATGGCCAGTATAGTTTGGTAGAATCCTTTTTGCAAGAGAGGTTTAAGTTGCTTAAAGATACTCTTACCGCTACTAGCTTGCAAGTTTTTATGGAAGATGAATCTAGTGAACAGCGAGATGAGGCTGAGCATGAAGAGAGAGATCCCTGAGATTAATTTGGATAAGTATTTTAACCTAGTACAGAAGAATTCTATTCTGAGGGTTACTGGCAAAGTGACCCAGGTGGTTGGGTTGACTATAGAAGTAAAAGGAATCCGGGTACCTTTGGGTGAAATTTGTTATATCTACAGTAATGATTCTAAGCCTGTACCGGTAGAAGTGGTCGGTTTTCGCGATGATACAGTTCTGACTATGCCTTTAGGTGAATTAAGAGGTTTGGCGCCTGGGAGTCCGGTAGTTCCTACAGGAAGTTCTTTTTCTGTGGCTTTAGGCAAAGAGCTTTTAGGCAGAGTTCTAGATGGGCTGGGAAAACCGCTTACCGGGGGGACTCTTCCGCCTGGTTTGGAATATAGACCTGCAGATAATCCACCGGTTAATCCTCTGAAACGAACTCTTATTCGAAAAATATTACCAACCGGAATTAAGGCTATAGATGCTTTTTTGACTTGTGGTGAAGGACAAAGAGTCGGTATTTTCTCCGGTAGCGGGGTTGGTAAGAGTACTCTTTTAGGTATGTTGGCTCGCCATAGTGAAGCAGATGTTAATGTTATTGGCTTGATTGGAGAACGAGGTCGCGAAGTAGGAGAGTTCTTAGATAGAGATTTAGGGGAAGAAGGGTTGCGACGTTCTGTGGTTGTAGTTGTTACTTCTGACCAACCAGCTTTGATAAGAATTAAAGGAGCTTTAACTACAGCTGCGATTGCCGGTTACTTTAGAGAGCAGGGACTAAAAGTGCTTTTGATGATGGACTCTGTTACTCGTTTGGCTATGGCCCAGAGAGAGGTAGGCCTGGCCATTGGCGAACCTCCGACGACCAAAGGGTATACCCCTTCTGTTTTTGCCTTGTTGCCCCGGATCTTAGAGAGGGCAGGCAAGGTGGGAGAAGGATCTGTTACTGGTTTTTATACTGTTTTGGTAGAAGGTGATGATTTTAACGAACCTGTTGCCGATGCTATTCGAAGTATTTTAGATGGTCATATAGTCCTGTCACGGTCTTTAGCTGCCAAAAATCATTTCCCGGCTATCGATGTATTGGAGAGTATAAGTCGATTGATGGTGGATGTGACTTCGCAGGAGCAGCAAAGAATAGCAGGAAAAGTAAGAGATTTGTTGGCTGTTTACCGGGAGTCAGAGGATTTAATTAATATTGGTGCTTATGTTGATGGTAGTAACCCCAAGATAGATGAAGCTAAAAAGTTTATAAGCAAAATAAATTCTTTTTTACGTCAAGGTATAGAGGAAGAAGTTCCCTATGAAAAAACTATATCTTTATTGGAGGAGTTGCTTAAATCTTGACAGGAAAATTTCAATTTAGGTTACAGAAAGTTTTGGAATACAAAGAGGAGATGGAAAAGCAGGCACAATTAAAATTAGTTGAAAAAGAATTAGCGCTTAAAACTCTTGCTGATCGACTTGCAGCTTTGAGAAAAGAGTTGAACCAATTGCAAGAAGAGCAAAAAAATAACAGCGAAACACGTATAAATTTGCATGAAACTATCATTTCTTGTCGCTATACAGATTTTTTAGGAGGATGTATAAAAAATCAGCAAGACCGCATTGCTTACGCTGAGACGGAAGTCAAGAACAGTCGTGAAAGTGTAAAAGAGGCAGCTAAAGAAAGAAAAACCTTAGACGTTTTAAAAGAAAGTAAGTATAAAGTTTTTTCGCAAGAGATAAAAAAAACAGAGCAGAAGTTAAACGATGAATTTGCTCTTAATTCTTATTATCGTCATAATAAAGCAGTTAAGAACAGTTAAGAATATTTAACTTTTGACGATAGATACTGTATTAGAGGTTAGAGATCAGAGGTGAGAGGTTGGACAAGGGAAGTTGGTTGCCAGTTACCAGTTGACGGTTGGAGCTGGGAATCGGGAAATTGGTGAGTTAGGTAAGTGAAAAGTGTGAGGAGATAGAGGTCAGTACTCTTGACGAGTGATTATTGACCAACTGTCTACCAAATAAATGAGAGGTGCGAAGTTAGAAGTTAGAAGTTGGAAAGGGAATCCCTGGTATTTCTTCTCCTCGTCCAACTTCCAACCTCCCACTTCTCACCTCCAACTTAGGAGGTGAGATAGAATAAGATGATGGAAATGGTAACTGAGGCTGCTGTAGGTAAGAAAAATCTGGTTAGCTGTGGTACTAAGCAGCAGGATGTTCAAGGGGAAGAGTTTTCGCAGATTTTTATGAGTATTACTTCTTCTAAGAACAATCCGGAGGAGTTAGATGTTGATTTGGAGGCTGTTTTGGAAGTTGGAAGTGGGAAGTTAGAGGTTGGACGAGGGACGGGGAACGAGGAACGAGTAACGATCGTTGAGGGGCAAGGAA
>CAZIRG010000019.1:0-15921 GCA_964541505.1 uncultured Syntrophomonadaceae bacterium
GGTTAGAGGTTAGAGGTTAGAGGTTAGAGGTTAGAGGTTAGAGGTTAGAGGTTAAAAAAGGAAGGTGATTGGATGGAGTATACTAATAGCAAGATAGTGCCTATAGATATTAACGATGAAGTTAAAAGCTCTTTTCTGGACTATGCAATGAGTGTTATTGTCAGTCGGGCGTTGCCTGACGTACGTGATGGGCTAAAGCCCGTGCATAGGCGTATCCTTTATGCTATGTATGAGCTGGGAATGATGCCTGATAAGCCGTACAAAAAATCTGCTCGACTAGTTGGGGAGGTTCTAGGCAAGTACCATCCACATGGTGATGTAGCTTTATATGATACTATGGTTCGGATGGCACAGGAATTTAGTACGCGCTATTTATTGGTGGATGGACACGGTAATTTTGGTTCGGTAGACGGAGACTCAGCAGCAGCTATGCGTTATACTGAAGTGCGGATGTCGCCACTTTCGTTGGAGTTATTAACCGATATAAAAAAAGAAACCATTGATTTTCGCCCTAACTTTGATGATACCTTAGAGGAGCCGGTGGTTTTACCAGCACGGTTTCCTAATCTGCTGGTAAACGGTTCATCCGGAATCGCTGTAGGTATGGCTACCAATATTCCTCCCCATAACCTAGGAGAAGTTATCAAAGCACTTTTTTCTTTTATTGATAACCCAGAAACTAGCGTAGAAACTTTAATGAAAGATATAAAAGGTCCTGATTTCCCTACGGGGGCACTTATTTTAGGCAGAGAAGGAATTGGATCTGCGTATCGCACTGGACGTGGCAGTATAAAAATGAGAGGACGCTCTCAGGTAGAACAGCTTAAAAGCGGTCGAAAGCGGATAGTAATTACAGAATTACCTTATATGGTCAATAAAGCTCGACTCATTGAGAAAATAGCGGAATTAGTGCGCAGCAAAAAGGTGGAAGGCATTTCTGATCTAAGAGATGAATCAGCCCGGCAAGGGATACGTATAGTTATGGAGTTAAAAAAAGGAATAGCTCCAAAGGTGATTTTAAACAATCTTTACAAACATACCTCTTTACAGCAGAATTTTGGCATAATTATGCTGGCTTTGGTAGAGAACAAGCCACGTGTTTTGAATTTAAAAGAAATGCTTTCAGAATACTTGCAGCACCAAAAAGAGATTATAATCCGGCGAACTCGCTTTGACTTAAAAAAGGCAGAGAGTAGAGCACACATAATCGAGGGACTGCGCATCGCCTTGGATAATTTGGATGCAGTTATCAAGCTCATTCGTAGTTCCCAGACTGTTGCCGAGGCCAGGCAAGGCTTAATGAGCTGTTTTAACCTCTCGCAACTGCAAGCCCAGGCCATTTTAGATATGCGTTTGCAAAAATTAACTGGCTTGGAGCAAGATAAGCTGGCAGCAGAATATACTGAATTGCTCAAGAAAATTTCTTATTTCCAGGAAATTCTGAGCAGCGAGAGGTTAGTGTATCAGATAATAAAAAAAGAATTACAAGAAATTAAGGAAAAGCATGGCGATAAGCGGCGTACGGAGATAGTAGCGGCAGATTCTGAAATAGTAGCAGAAGATTTGATAGCTGAAGAAAATGTGCTGATTACGCTTACTCATCAGGGCTATATTAAACGTATTCTTCTTTCCACTTACAGGAACCAGCAGCGAGGAGGAAAAGGGATAGCAGGTATGACCACCAGGGGAGAAGACTTTGTAGAGAATGTTTTTGTAACGTCTACTCTGCACGTGTTACTTTGCTTTACGAATAAGGGGAAAGTCTATCATTTAAAAGTTTATGAAATTCCCGAAGCCGGGCGGCAAGCGAGGGGAATAAATATAGTGAACCTTCTTTCCCTAGAAGACCGGGAGCATGTAACCGCAGTAATCCCGATTAAAGAGTTTAAGGATGAAATTTATCTTTTGCAAGCAACGGCTAAAGGGAGGATAAAGAAGACCCTCTTGTCGCGTTTTGCTGTGTCTCGCCGTGGCGGTCTTGCTGCCATTACTCTTACCGAAGATGATGAGCTTATAGGAGTTAAGCGAGCTAAAGGGGGCGAGGAGGTTTTGTTGGTTACCAGCCAAGGATTAGCTATTCGTTTTTCGGAAGACGATGTGCGTTCCATGGGGCGTACAGCCCGGGGAGTGACTGGTATTCGGCTAAAAGAAGGAGATATGGTCGTAGGCATGGATGTATCTTCTCAAGGCGAGGCGGCTCTTTTGATAACAGAAAAAGGGTTTGGCAAAAGAACGGCTTTAACAGAATATCGTCTGCAGAGACGAGGCGGCAAAGGTTTGATTACTTTAAAAGGCTTAGAAGAGCGCGGGTGCATTGTAGGTTTTAAAATACTCAGTGAAGGTGATGATGTAGTAATTATTACTTCCCGCGGGCTGATTATTCGCCAGCCAGCTGATAAAGTCTCTTTATTGCGGAGATACGCCCAAGGTGTCAGGATAATCAGGCTTTCAACTGATGACCGAGTGGTAGGATTAGCTAGGGCAGTTTCGGAAAACGAGAAATAAGAAAGTGGGACGACCCTCCAACCTCTTATTTCCAATTTTAGAAGTAGGATTGAGGTTTTTAGAAAAGAGGAATAAATTAAAAAAAGAGCAGGAAAAAAACTTTTTTTCTAGAAGTGTATCCTTTAAGCTTTTTTTGGGAGTGAGGAAGAAGAAAGGAGCTATAATTAATGAACAAGAAAAAATCTGATTGCCAAGCAAGCACCCCAATTAAGATTACAGATACAACCTTGCGGGATGCACATCAATCTCTCATGGCTACCCGGATGCGCCTGGTAGATATGATAGATATTTTGGAAAAAATGGAGCATGTTGGATACCACTCTTTGGAAGTATGGGGGGGTGCTACTTTTGATAGTTGTTTGCGCTTTCTGGATGAAGACCCCTGGGAAAGGTTATGGACATTTAAAAAGATTTTTAAAAAAACCAAACTGCAGATGCTTTTAAGAGGGCAAAACTTGGTAGGTTACCGTCACTATGCCGACGACGTGGTGGAGGAATTTATAAAAAAAGCTGCTGCTGGAGGCATAGATATTTTTAGGATTTTTGATGCTTTAAATGATGTTCGTAATATGGCTAAATCCATAGAAGCAACCAAAAAAGAAAAGGCTCATGCCCAAGCGACTATTAGTTATACTACCAGCCCTTTTCATAGTATTGACAGCTTTGTTGACTTAGCTAAAACTCTGCAAGAGATGGGGGCTGACTCCATTTGCATAAAAGATATGGCGGGACTACTTTCGCCGTATGACTCCTATGAGCTGGTGAAAAAGCTTAAAAAGAATTTAAAAATACCAGTGCAGCTTCATTGTCACTATACCAGCGGTATGGCTTCTATGGCTTATCTGAAGGCAATCGAAGCAGGAGCAGATGCAATCGACACAGCGACAGCACCCCTTTCCCTTGGCACATCGCAGCCACCTACCGATACTTTTGTGGCCGTGTTAAAAGGAACATCTTATGATACCGGGCTAAACCAGGCTCTTCTTTCAGAAATAAGTCAGCACTTTAAAGAGGTTCGTAAAAATTACGTTATTCCCCTAGAGGTAGCGGCAGGTGTAGATACTAATGTGCTAAATTATCAGATTCCAGGTGGCATGATTTCTAATTTGTCCTCACAGCTGAAACAGCAGCAAGCTTCACATCTAATAAATGAAGTGCTAGAAGAAGTGCCCTTGGTAAGGCAGGAACTAGGATATCCTCCGTTGGTAACTCCATCCAGTCAGATAGTAGGAACGCAGGCTGTTTTTAATGTTGTGCTCAAAGAAAGATATAAAATGGTTTCCAAGGAAGTTAAAAACTATTTAAAAGGCAACTATGGTAACCCGCCGGCGACCATAAACAAGAAATTGCAAGAGAAAGTTCTAGGGAAAAAAGAAGCTATTATTACCTGTAGACCGGCTGATCTTTTGCCGCCCCAAATAGAGGAGGCACAAACAGAAATCAAAGATCTAGCCGAAAAAGAGGAAGATGTTTTATCCTATATCCTCTTTCCTCAGGTAGCTAAAAGCTTTTTGAGGCGGCGGCGTGGATTAGAACCACCTTTTGTCTTTCCAGAGGAGAAAAAAGAAGGAGCAAAGACAAGTAATATGCCTGGTAGCAATAGCGAAAGAAAAAAAGAAAATGATTTTGACAAACTATACTTATTGGATGAGAGTTTGCTCTTGGAAGATAAAGAGAGAAAGATAACTGTTTATCCAGCTTAAGATTAGAAGTATTATTTGGAGGGATGTGAGTTTAATGGGACTGATTATTTATTTAGATGGTGTTTTTGTGTCGGAAGAGGAAGCAAAAATTTCTGTCTTTGATCATGGATTTCTCTATGGAGACGGTGTTTTTGAAGGAATTCGAAGTTACAAAGGGCGTGTTTTTCAGCTTGAAGAACATTTGGAAAGGCTTTATGAGTCGGCTAAAAGTATTTTGCTTCAAATCCCTTTGACCAAAGAAGAGATCCAAGAAGCTACCTTGGAAACCTTGCGGCGCAATGGTATTCGGGATGGTTATATTCGCATAGTAGTTTCCCGCGGCAAAGGAGACTTGGGTCTTGACCCACGTAAATGTCCCCGGGCTTCAGTGGTTATTATTGCTAGCAAAATTGCTATTTTCCCGCCGGAGCTTTATGAACGTGGCTTGGAGGTAGTCACGGTAGCTACCCGACGCAACAATCCGGATGCTTTGGATCCCTGCATTAAATCCCTTAATTACCTGAATAATATTTTAGTTAAACTGGAGGCAAACAGGGCGGGAGTTTTGGAAGCTATCATGCTTAATAGCCAGGGGCAGGTGACAGAGGGTTCCGGTGACAATATTTTTATTGTTCGGCGCAACAAGCTAATTACGCCGCCTACCTACGTGGGGGCGTTAGAAGGAATTACTCGCCGAGTAGTTCTAGAACTGGCAGTGAAAGCAGGGTTTCAAACCCTAGAACAACCATTTACTCGGCACGATTTATATACAGCCCAAGAGTGTTTTTTAACCGGTACGGCAGCAGAAGTTATACCTGTAATCAAAGTGGATGAAAGAGTCATTGGGGCAGGAAAGCCTGGGCCTGTAACTCAGCAGTTGATAAAAGATTTTCGGGAAAAATGTGGCACTACCGGGGTGGAGATATATTAAAAATGGAAGGAATAGTCGCATGAAAATCAACGGAGCAGATATTGTTCTAGAAGCATTGAAGCTAGAAGGAATAGACGTAATTTTTGGCTATCCCGGGGGAGCAGTTCTCAGCCTTTATGATAGTGTTTATAAATCAGAAATCAAGCATATTCTTGTTAGGCACGAGCAGGCTGCAGTGCATGCTGCTGATGGCTATGCTCGGGTTACCGGAAAAACAGGGGTAATTATCTCTACTTCAGGACCAGGTGCTGCCAATTTAGTGACAGGCATAGCCAATGCCTATATGGATTCCGTGCCGTTGGTGATTTTTACCGGACAAGTAGCCGCCCCTATGATTGGTACGGATGCTTTTCAGGAAGTTGATATTACTGGCATAACCTTGCCGATCACCAAGCATAATTACCTGATTAAAGATGTCTGTGAGTTGCCACGTATTATAAAAGAAGCCTTCCATATTGCAGGTACGGGACGCAAAGGTCCTGTTTTAATAGATTTGCCGAAGGACATTCAGGTTGCAGAGACAGAATTTGTTTATCCGGCAGAAATAATTATTCCCGGATATAACCCGACCTATCGAGGAAACAAACGACAGATTGCTCGTGCGACCCAAGAATTAGAAAAAGCTGCCAGACCGGTGATTTTTGCCGGAGGAGGCGTAGCTGCTGCGGGGGCTTCTTCCGATCTTGCAGCCTTGGCAGAAAAAGGTCAAATTCCTGTCACTACCAGTCTGATGGGGCTTGGTTCTTTTCCTGGCGAGCATTCTCTCTTTTTGGGAATGCCGGGGATGCATGGAACCTACTGTGCCAATTATGCTCTGATGCAGGCTGATCTTATTTTTGCTGTGGGTACTCGGTTTGATGATCGAGTTACAGGCAAGCTTACTTCTTTTGCGCCACAAGCCAGGGTAGTGCATATAGATATTGATCCGGCAGAGATAGGTAAAAATGTTGCTGTACAAATTCCTATAGTAGGTGATGTTAAGCTTGTGCTTAAAGAGATTTTGGAACTTTTCCAAGGAGGCAATACAAATGCCTGGCTGCAGCAAGTGGCGTGCTGGAAAAAGGATAGACCTTTGCAATATAATTCTTCAGACAAAACTGTTAAACCGCAAGAGGTTATTCAAGAAATTTGTCGGCAAACAGAAGGGAAAGCCCTTATCGCTACTGAAGTGGGGCAGCATCAGATGTGGACGGCACTTTATTATACTTTTAACAAGCCTCGCAGCCTGCTTTCTTCCGGCGGATTAGGGACGATGGGCTATGGTTTTCCGGCGGCTATAGGAGCACAGGTAGGTTGCCCGGAAGAAACAGTCTTTTGTATCGCCGGGGATGGTAGCTTTCAGATGAACCAGCAAGAGCTAGCGACAATAGTAGGGTATAATCTGCCTGTAAAAATAGCTATTATTAACAATGGTTGTTTAGGTATGGTACGACAATGGCAGGAGCTCTTTTTTGAAAAGAGATATTCTCAGACAACCCTGCATAAAAATCCGGACTTTCTGCGTTTGGCAGCAGCTTATGATATTCCGGCTTGGCGTGCGGAAAAACCAGATGAAGTCGAAAAAATTATCAAAAAAGCACTGGCAACAAAAGGTCCGGTTTTGCTAGATTTTTTGGTTGATCCAGCAGAAAATGTTTTTCCCATGGTGCCGCCCAATAGCCCGATAGACCAAATTATTGGGAGGATATAAAATGAAGCAGCATATTTTGGTTATTCTAGTAGATAACAAGCCTGGCGTTTTAACTCGGGTGGCAGGCCTTTTTGGACGTCGCGGCTTTAACATTGAGAGCATAGCTGTGGGAGAAACAATGGATTCAGGCATCTCTCGCATGACTATAGTGGTCAATGCAGATGACAAAACCTTTGAACAGATTGTTAAGCAGTTGAATAAACTGATTAATGTTATCAAAGTAAGTAATATCACCGGGAACTCAGCGGTAACACGAGAGTTGATTTTGATTAAGGTAAGAACTACACCGGAAAACCGACAGGAAGTGCAATATATAGTAGATAGTTTTCGAGCCAAGGTAATTGATGTTTCTTTGGAGTCACTTACCATTGAGGTTACGGGCAACATCGAGAAACTAGCAGCACTGCAGAATCTTTTAGAACACTTCGGTATTCTGGAGATGGTACGAACCGGTAAGGTGGCTATTTTACGAGGTAGCAAAACAACAAAAAACGGGGAGGTTAAAGCTAATGGCAAAAATGTATTATGATCAAGACGCTGATTTAAACTTATTAAAAGGAAAAACGGTGGCTGTGTTGGGGTACGGTAGCCAGGGACATGCCCAGGCTCTCAATCTCAAAGACTCCGGGGTTAAGGTAATAGTAGGCTTAAGAGAAGGGAGTTCTTCTACTAAAGCAGCAACAGCAGCAGGGCTTACCGTGATGACTCCAGGTAAGGCGGCGGCAGCAGCTGATCTGATTCAGGTGTTGATTCCCGATGAAAAGCAGCGGGACGTTTATGTAGAAGATATTGCTCCTTATTTGACAGAGGGAAAGGCCCTGGTTTTTTCTCACGGCTTTAATATTCATTATGCCTTGATTGCTCCCCCTCCTCACGTTGATGTCTTTATGATAGCACCAAAAAGTCCTGGACATTTAGTGCGTCGCACCTATGAAGAAGGTGGCGGTGTCCCGGGGTTATTGGCGGTTTACCAAGACTATACCGGTAAAGCGAAAGAACTTGCCTTAGCTTATGCCCGGGGTATCGGTTGTACCCGTGCTGGCGTGATTGAAACCACTTTTCAGGAAGAAACAGAAACAGACCTTTTCGGGGAGCAGGCTGTTCTTTGTGGTGGCGCAACAGCCCTGGTCAAAGCAGGATTTGATACTTTGGTAGAAGCTGGTTACCAGCCGGAGATAGCTTACTTTGAATGTTTACATGAACTCAAACTGATTGTTGACCTAATGTATGAAGGAGGCATTTCTTGGATGCGCCACTCTATCAGCGATACAGCTCAGTATGGGGATTTGACGCGCGGGGAGAGAGTGATTGGCAGTGAGGTTCGCCAGGAGATGAGAAGGATTTTATGGGAAATACAAGACGGTGAATTTGCCAGAGAGTGGGTTTTGGAAAACCAGGCGCATCGGCCTGTTTTTAATGCCAGGAACCGCCAAGAAAGTCGGCATCTGATTGAAAGAACAGGCAAAAAATTAAGGAAAATGATGCCGTTTATTAAAAGCAAGAGATAAAAAGGAGTATGTAATTTTATGGGAATGACTATGGCAGAGAAAATTCTGGCGCGTCATGCCGGGAAAGAAACAGTTTCACCAGGAGATCTGGTAATGGCTCGGGTAGATATAGTTTTGGGCAACGATATCACGGCGCCGGTAGCAATAAAAGAGTTTTATAAGATAGGTGCAGATAAGGTTTTCGATCGGGAACGTATTGTTCTGGTGCCAGACCATTTTACACCTAATAAAGACATTAATTCTGCAGAACAGTCCAAAATACTGCGAGAATTTGCCCGCAAATTTGACCTTAAATACTATTATGAAATTGGGCGCATGGGGGTTGAGCATGCCCTTTTGCCGGAAGAAGGGTTGACCCTGCCAGGAGATTTGATTATTGGTGCGGACTCTCATACCTGTACTTATGGTGCTGTTGGTGCATTAGGGACAGGTGTGGGCAGTACAGATATGGCAGCGGCTATGGCGACCGGAGAAGCTTGGTTTAAGGTGCCACCTACGATTAAGTTTGTTTATAATGGTCAGTTACAACCTTGGGTAGGGGGTAAAGATTTGATTCTTCATACTATTGGTGATATCGGCGTTGATGGTGCACGCTATAAATCCATGGAGTTTAGTGGGGCAGCTATAGAAACGATGGATATGGACGGGCGCTTTACTATGAGCAATATGGCAATAGAAGCCGGTGCTATGGCTGGCATAATCAAACCGGATAGCACCACCCGAGAATATATAAAATATCCTGCTAAAAGAACCTACCGGGAAGCTATAAGTGACCCGGATGCCGTTTACGAAAAAGTTATTGAGTATGATGTTTCCACTATTGAGCCTCAGGTAGCTTTTCCGCATTTGCCGGAGAACGCTCACTCGGTTAAAGATGCCGGACATATTGTTTTAGATCAGGTAGTCATTGGCTCTTGCACAAATGGCAGAATAGAAGATTTGCGCATAGCAGCAAAACTTTTGCAAGGTAAGAAAGCACACCCAAACCTACGCCTCTTGATTATTCCTGCTACTCAGGCTATCTATGCTCAAGCTATGGAGGAAGGGTTATTCAAAATATTTCTGGAAGCTGAGGCAGCAATCAGCACACCAACTTGTGGTCCTTGTCTTGGAGGGCATATGGGTATTTTGGCTGCTGGCGAAAAAGGTTTAGCTACTACCAACCGTAATTTTGTAGGGCGCATGGGGCATCCGGAAAGTGAAGTTTATCTTTGCGGTCCAGCTGTAGCAGCAGCTTCAGCTATAACTGGATGTATAACTCACCCAGAGGAGGTAATATAATGGGAGTAATGGGCAATGTCTGGAAATTTGGCGAAGATATAGATACAGACGCCATTATACCGGCCAGGTACTTAAACACCTCCGAGCCGGCAGAGCTGGCTAAACATTGTATGGAAGATGCGGACCCTGCTTTTATACAAAAAATGCAGACCGGAGATATTATTGTAGCTGGGAAAAACTTTGGTTGCGGCAGCTCCCGGGAGCATGCCCCCCTAGCAATAAAGGCAGCTGGTATCAGCTGTGTTATTGCGGTTTCTTTTGCTAGAATATTCTATAGGAATTCCATTAACATCGGCTTACCTATATTAGAAGCTCCAGCAGCAGTTGCTGCCTTGCAGGAAGGGCAAAAAATCGAGGTTGATTTTCAGTTGGGTAAGATACATAATCTTACTACTGGAGAAACTTTTCAAGCGGTTCCTTTTCCTAAGTTTATGCAGGAGTTAATAGCAGCCGGAGGGCTGATTAACTATATTAAGGAAAAAATATAAGCAGGAGGAGTGTACGTGAAAAAGTATGAAACAGGTCAGATAAGAAATGTTGCTTTGGTTTCGCATGGGGGTGCCGGTAAGACTTCCTTAGCAGAAGCGCTGCTTTACAGTACGGGAACTATTAGTCGCCTGGGACGTACCGATGCCGGAAATACGGTTACAGATTTTGATGCAGAAGAGATAAAAAGACAGATAAGCATTGATACGGCACTAGCACCTTGTGTCTGGCAGAACACCAAGATAAACATCCTAGATACGCCGGGATACTTTGATTTTGTGGGAGAAGTTACTAGTGCTTTACGAGTAGCTGATAGTGCTATTATTGTTGTTTGCTCCGTTTCAGGAGTAGAGGTAGGAACAGAAAAGGCTTGGAACTATATGGTAGAGAACAAACTCCCCCGTTTGTTTTTTGTTAACAAGATGGGTCGGGAAAATGCTAACTTTGAACGAGTTTTAAAACAGCTGCAGGAAAGCTTTGGTACGGGAGTTGTGCCTGTTCAGATACCGCTGGGTAGCGAAGAAAACTTTCAGGGTATTATCGACCTGGTGAAAATGAAAGCGGTTTTATATGATGACGAAACAGGACTTAAATATCATACGACAGAAATACCCTCAGATCTTCTGGACAAAGTGCAGGCAGCGAGAGAAAAGTTAGTAGAAGCTGTGGTCGAAAGCGATGACGAATTGCTGATGAAGTATCTGGAAGGCGAACCTCTGACAGAAGAGGAAGTCAGGACCGGGCTAAAAGAAGGAGTTTTGCAGCGCAAGGTCTTTCCTGTTCTTTGTGGTTCTGCAACTAGGAACAGAGCCTTGCAGCCACTTTTAGACACCCTAGTTTCATCCTTGCCTTCACCGGCGGAGAGAGAGGAAATACAAGTTACCAGGCAGGGGCAAGAGGAAAAAATAGCGCTGAAAGTGGATAGCAATGCTCCCCTGGCGGCACTGGTTTTTAAAACTTTAGCTGATCCCTATGTGGGAAAAATTAGTTTTTTTAAGGTTTTCTCCGGTACTTTCAAAGGAGATAGCCAGGTTTATAATCCTAAAAAAGAAACTATAGAAAGAACAGGTCCTCTCTTTATTATGCGAGGAAAAACCCAAGTACCTCTGTCGGAAGTAGCAGCCGGAGACATTGGAGCTTTAGCTAAGCTCAGCGAAACAGCTACCGGCGACTCCCTTTGCGATAAAGATATGCCGGTTCTGTTTCAACCGCTAGAATTCCCAGAACCAGTCATTTCTGCAGCCGTAGAGCCTAAATCTAAAGGCGACGAAGAGAAAGTTAGCTCCGGGCTGGCGCGCTTTTTAGAAGAGGACCCCACTTTCAGAGTAGAACGCAATAAAGAAACAAAACAAACCATTATTTCAGGGTTGGGTGATATGCACCTAGAGATAATTACCAGCCGCTTAACCGGAAAATTTGGGGTAGAAGTAACCCTTTCCACACCTAAAGTTCCTTATAGAGAAACGATTAAAGCTTCTGCTAAAACATCTTACAAACATAAAAAACAGTCAGGCGGCAGAGGTCAATATGGGCATGTTTTCTTAGAAATAAGCTCGCAGTCGCGTGGGGAAGGCTTCCTTTTTGAAGACAAGATTTTTGGTGGCTCTGTACCCCGGCAATATGTGCCGGCGGTAGAGAAAGGTGTTCGAGAAGCCATGGAAAAAGGAAATATGGCTGGTTATCCGGTAGTAGATATTAAAGTTACCCTCTATGATGGCTCTTTCCACCCTGTGGATTCATCGGAGATGGCTTTTAAAATAGCCGCTTCCGGAGCATTTAAAAAGGCAGTTGCGGAAGCTTCCCCGATCTTGTTAGAGCCAGTGATGGATGTAGAAATAATTGTGCCTGAGGCATATATGGGGGATATTATGGGTGACTTGAGTTCACGTCGAGGACGCATTCAGGGCATGGAAGCAAGTGGTAATTTGCAGATTATTCGAGCTCAGGCACCAATGGCAGAAATGTTCAAGTACGCTATTGATTTACGTTCCATGACCCAGGGCAGAGGAAGTTTTAAAGCTACTTTTTCACATTATGATGAAGTCCCGGGCGACATAGCGGCAAAGATTATCGAAGAAGCGAAATGAGAAGTGAGAGGTGAGAGGTTGGAAGTTGGACGAGGGAGTGAGACGGAGGGACGAGGAACGGGGAACGGGAAAGTGAGAAGTGGTAAGGCCTCCGGGGGTGAGTCGCCCGGGGGGTGACGAACGAGTTCTTGCCAAGCGAGAGCGAAGGCAAGAAGTCCGAGCGACACGAAAGGGCAACCCAAGGTAGCCCCCGGTACTTTTCCAACCTCTAACCTCCCACTTCCCACCTCCAACTCGAGCGGGAGGTGCAAGTGTTAAAATGCAAAAGAAAAACATCATGTTAATTTTCGGTGGTAGGTCGGGAGAGCATAAAGTTTCTTTAAAATCGGCCGCTGCGGTTATGGCAGTAATGGATAGGGTAAAATATAATATTATCCCGGTGGGAATTTCTCCCCAGGGCGAATGGTGGGCAGGAGAAGAAGTTATGCCAGCCTTCCAGAGAGGGGAACAAGCCGGCTCACGTGTGATTTTGCTGCCGGAAAGTTCAGCGGGTGCTCTTCTTTATCTGAGAAACGAACAGATAATCAAAAGAGTCAAAATAACAGCAGTTTTTCCTCTCTTGCACGGTCCCTTTGGAGAAGACGGTACTATCCAGGGTCTGCTAGAACTTTCCGGTTTGCCCTATGTGGGAGCAGGAGTATTAGGTTCCGCTGTGGGCATGGATAAAGTAATGATGAAAATGCTTTTGCAAAATAGCGGATTGCCGGTAGGAAAATACTTGTTTTTTACTTCTGCCGAGTTTGACGATAACCCGGCTTACTGGGTGCAGAAAATAGCGACTGAACTCGAATTTCCCTGCTTTGTTAAGCCGGCTAACTTAGGTTCCAGCGTAGGGATAACCAAAGCTAAAAACAGAGAAGATCTACTATTTGCCGTACGAGAAGCTGCACGCTATGACCTGAAAATACTGGTAGAAAAAACTCTGTATGGCAAAGAAATAGAATGCAGCGTTTTAGGTAACTACCAGCCCCGGGCCTCTGTGCCGGGCGAGATAGTGCCTTGTAATGAATTTTATGATTACCGGGCTAAGTATGTTGACGACCGTTCAGAGCTGATTATACCAGCGCCTTTAAGCGCGACCTTGACGGAGCAGGTCAAGTCCTTGGCGATAAAAGCTTTTCGTGTCCTAGAATGTTTCGGTCTGGCGAGGATGGATTTCTTCGTTAATACAACAACAGAAGAAGTAATTATCAATGAAATTAACACCATCCCGGGGTTTACCAGTATCAGCATGTATCCCAAACTCTGGGAAGCCAGCGGGTTAAACTATAGCGATCTTATTGATGAGCTGATAAACCTAGCTTTAAAGCGACATGCTGCTAGGGCTAAACTGCTTACGGTATATGCAGATTGAAAAGCAGAAAGATTGAAGGCAGAAAGTTGAAATGCAGAAAAGCAGAAATGCAACGGGATTAGATAGGTTTTGTGAAACCTCTAACCAACTAACCTCTAACAACTAGCCAACCAACAAAAAAAAGAGGTGTAATTAGATGGCAGAAAAAGGCACATTAAGAGTAAAAAAAGGCATGGCCCAGATGCAAAAGGGCGGCGTAATTATGGACGTAACTACACCGGAGCAAGCTAAAATTGCGGAAGAAGCAGGTGCAGTTGCTGTCATGGCTTTAGAGCGAGTTCCGGCAGATATTCGCTCAGCTGGCGGGGTAGCTCGTATGGCTGACCCGGAAATTATCGTGCGAATTATGGAAGCAGTCAGCATCCCGGTGATGGCCAAAGCTCGTATTGGGCATTTTGTGGAAGCTCGCATACTGGAAGCGTTGGGAGTAGATTATATAGACGAGAGCGAAGTGCTTACCCCGGCCGATGAGGTTTACCATATACAGAAGGACAAGTTTACGGTTCCTTTTGTCTGTGGTGCACGTGATTTAGGCGAGGCCCTGCGCCGTGTCGGCGAAGGCGCAGCTATGCTTAGAACTAAAGGTGAGCCGGGTACAGGAAACGTGGTTGAAGCCGTAAAACATATGCGAATAGTAATGAACCAAATCAGGCAGGTGGCAGCTATGGGAGAAGATGAGCTAATGGCAGAAGCCAAAAAATTGGGAGCACCCTACGAACTGCTCAAAGAGATTAAAGCTACAGGCTCTCTCCCGGTAGTCAATTTTGCTGCTGGTGGTATTGCTACGCCTGCTGATGCTGCTCTCATGATGCAGCTTGGTGCTGATGGTGTTTTTGTAGGCTCTGGCATCTTCAAAGCTGACAATCCGGCAGAACGTGCCCGAGCGATAGTCGAAGCTACTTTCCACTATGATGACCCGGTAGTTTTGGCTCGTGTATCTCGTGGTTTAGGCGAAGCTATGCGAGGGATAGAAATAACTGCTCTGAAACAGGAAGAGCGGATGCAAGAGCGCGGGTGGTAGGTTCGTAGAGGGGGCAATCCCTGCCCCTCTTCTCTCCTCTTATCTGCGTTTCCTTTTCTGCTCGGAGTTAGAGATCTTTGTGGAATATTATGGCATCTTGCGCTGCGTGCCAAAGCGTGTCAAAAAAGAACCGTCCCCGGTGGACCCCGGCGGATCCCGGCGGAAAACCGTGCGCCTAAAAACTAAGAGAATGAGGAGAAAAAGATGACATCCAAAGATAGATTTAGGAAAGAGGTTCAAAATATTGTAGAACAACTTATCAGAATATATAAGCCTGAAAAGGTCATCCTTTTTGGCTCTTTAGTAAAAGGCAAGGTGAAGGAAGGAACAGATATTGACTTCTTTATTATTAAGAAAGATGCTCCAGACCTCGGTATTGACCGGATTCGTCAATTAGACGCTTTGATTAAATATAGGCTTGCTACAGACTTTATTGTATATAAACCAGAAGAGGTGAAAGAGAGGTTAAGATTAGGAGATCCTTTTATCAAAAGCATTTTTGAAGAAGGGGAGGTACTTTACGATGCAGGCTAAAATCATTAAAGAATGGATAGAAAAAGCAGACGAAGATTTTGGGTTTGCCTCCATAAGCATTGAACATACAGATTACTTTGCCCAAATTTGCTTTCACTTTCAGCAAGCAGCTGAAAAATATCTAAAAGCCTTTATTATCGCCAACGAATTAAAATTTAGACCTATTCACAATCTCATAGAACTACTAGAGACTTGTAGAGAGAAAGAGCCAAGAATTGAAGAGATAGAACAAGGCTGCCATTATCTTAATCCCTTTTATATTGACACTCGTTATCCTGTACACTGGCCTACTCACTATGATAAGGAAACAGCTATTAAGGCAAGAGATTCAGCAGAAGAAATAAGAAAGTGGATAAGAAGTTTTTTAGAGTTTTAGTAGGAGAGTCACCAAGCAAAACGATCGCCTTATTACAAAAAAAACAGGAACAGAGAACAGACCATGGACCAAATCAACCCCCGGGAGGTGGAAAAAATGATCTACAACATAGAGATATCCTTGGAAGAAATGCAAAAACAAGCTTTAGAAAAAGGCGAACTAATAGGCCTAGAAAAAGGCAAAACAGAAGTTGCCAGAGAGTTGATTGATACTAATGCATATGGAGGTTGAACAGATTATAAAAGCTACTGGACTTTCCAGAGAAGAAATAGTGCAGTTGCGCAAGGAACTAGCACACTAAATAAAAAGAAGACTCCCTTATTCCAGCACAGAAATAATACCTTTCAAATCAAGCTAGCGTGTCAAAAAAGAACCGTCCCCGGTGGAACCCCGGTGGAACCCGGTGGAACCCTTGCTAGACGCTAAACTTTATATGCCTGAGAAATGGTTCGGCGATGACTATGTT
>CAZIRG010000020.1:0-15867 GCA_964541505.1 uncultured Syntrophomonadaceae bacterium
ATGTTTTAAAAACTAGAGGTATCAAGAAAGGCGACCGGGTAGCTATCTACATGCCTATGGTACTTGAATTAGCTGTAGTAATGCTTGCTTGCACTCGTATTGGAGCTATCCACTCGATTATTTTTGGTGGTTTTAGCTCAGAGGCAATTCAAGGAAGAATAAATGACTCAAATTGCAAAATACTAGTAACTTCCAATGATTCCCGGCGGAGCGGGAAACATATTGGTCTTAAGAAAATTGCTGACGTTGCTTTGGAAAATACACCCAGTATTGAAAAAGTTATTGTCGTAAAAATCAATGATGAGCCTTGTGACATGCAAGATGGTCGGGATGTTTGGTATCATGATGAGATGGCAAATGCTGCGGAAGAGTGCCCGGCTGAACATATGAATGCCGAAGATCCACTATTTATTCTTTACACCTCTGGTTCTACCGGGAAACCCAAAGGTGTTGTTCACAGTACTGGAGGATATTTGTTGTATGCTTCTCTGACTCATAAGCTTGTTTTTGATGTGCACGATGACGATATTTACTGGTGCACAGCTGATATTGGTTGGGTTACAGGGCATAGTTATATTGTGTATGGTCCACTGGCTAACGGCGCTACTTCGCTCATGTTTGAAGGAGTTCCCACCTATCCGGACGCTGGTCGTTTCTGGCAAATTTGCGATAAGTTTGGTGTAACCTCTTTTTACACAGCGCCTACTGCTATTCGTGCTTTGATGCGTTTAGGTGATGAATGGCCAGCAAAATATAAGCTAGATACTTTGCGTATTCTGGGCTCTGTAGGTGAGCCGATAAACCCGGAAGCTTGGATGTGGTATTACGAAAAAATAGGTCACGGTAAGTGCCCGATTGTAGATACTTGGTGGCAAACAGAAACCGGTGGCCATATGATTACTCCTCTGCCAGGCGTGCATACGTTGAAACCAGGTAGTGCCGGTCGTCCTTTCTTTGGTGTTGAACCCATTATTTTACGTGATGACGGTAGTAAATGCGATATAAACGAAGGTGGAAAGCTCTGCATCAATAAACCGTGGCCTGGTATGATGCGGACGATGTGGGGTGACCATGACCGTTTTATTGATACTTACTTTACTATGTATAACGATCTTTACTTTGCTGGTGATGGTTGCCGTATTGACTCGGATGGTGATTATTGGTTGTTGGGAAGAATAGATGATGTAGTTAATGTTTCTGGTCATCGTATAGGAACGGCTGAGGTTGAAAGTGCTCTGGTCAGTCATCCCCAAGTAGCTGAAGCTGCTGTTACTCCGATCCCACATGAGATTAAAGGGCAAGGATTGTATGCCTATGTTACCTTGGTTGATGGCGTAGAGGAAAGTGATGCTCTAAAGAAAGAACTTGTAATGCATGTGCGCAAAGAGATCGGACCTATAGCTGCGCCAGAAGCAATTCAGTTTGCACCGTCCTTACCTAAAACTCGTTCAGGCAAGATTATGCGTCGCATCTTGCGTAAGATTGCTGAAAGAGAGACAGGAAATCTAGGAGATATTAGTACCCTTGCTGATCCCAGTGTAGTGGAGTCATTGATTAAGGGTAGAGGATAGGATAGGATAAAAGCAGAAAAATAAAATAGTAAATGCTAATTTAAACCGGATACGGAGCTCTATATTCTCCTGTCCGGTTATTTGTTATTGACAGAACCTTTAGATTGATGATATAATACTGTTATAAAATATTTTGATGCAATATCACTGATTCTTAGAGGTAGCGAGTAGAATATATTTTCAGATAGTTATAATTCTATTGCACTATTAAATAAAAGGAAGTTTTTTTCTTTATGCATTTAATTGGCTATGTCAGGCTGGTTTTTCCTGGCGAGAGGAGTTAGGAAATGAATTTGCTTGAAGTCCAAAAAATTTTAGACGCCAAGATAGTCTGGGGAGAACATTTGATGCACGTAGAAGTATCTACTGGTTTTGGGTGTGATTTAATGAGTGATTGTTTGGCTTTTGCTAAACCAAAAGGTTTGATGCTTACCGGACTATGTAATACACAGGCTATTAGAACTGCTGAAATACTAGATGCCAAAGCGATATTAATTGTGCGAGGCAAACAGCCTAGCCAGGAAATGATTGCCTTGTCCAGAGAAAAAGAATTACCCCTTTTAACTACCGAGAAGTTGATGTTTGATTGTTGTGGACTTTTGTTTAAGGCAGGTTTGGAAGGAGGATGAGGGGTGAAAGATGAAAAGCCTCAATCGGAAGGTCTGACCTTGCAAGTACCTGTTGTTGCTATGGATTTTATGGCTGCTGGAGAAGGAGCTAGCCGTATTAAACAAACCTTAAAAAAAATAGGGTTTTCGCCTCAAGCTATCAGAAGAGCTGCCATATGTGCCTATGAAGCTGAGATGAATATAGTTATCCATAGTCAGGGAGGCGCTCTTACAGTTAGGTTTTTACCTGAAAAAGTAGAACTAATGGCAGAAGATAAAGGTCCTGGTATTCCTGATATTTCTCAAGCTATGCAGGAGGGCTATAGCACTGCTACCCACAAAGTGCGAGAGATGGGCTTTGGAGCAGGTATGGGGCTGGCAAACATAAAAAAATGTGCTGAAGAGCTTGATATATGGAGTAAGATAGGAGAGGGGACAAAAGTTCGTATTGTTGTGTATAACGATGGCTAACTACTTGAAAAAAGGTAAAAAATTCAACTGTGAACCTGACAACTCGAGCAAATTTCTTATCCTGAAAATATTCTGTTATTTTGATTATATTGACTTAGTTTAAAGGTTAAAAGTTGGAAGTTGGATGAGGGAAGGACGAGGGACGAGAGGTGTTATTTGAGGGTATGCTAAGTACCGCAGGTCACCTTTCCAACCTCTAACCTCCAACATCCCACCTCCAAAATAGGAGGTTGCTTGTGAAGCATTATTTTCATTCCGTAACAATGGATAGTGAAAAGTGCAAAGGCTGTACCGTCTGTATCAAGCATTGTCCCACTGAAGCCATTAGGGTACGTGAAGGTCAGGCTCGTATTATGGAAGAGTTGTGTATTGATTGCGGTGAGTGTATCCGTATTTGTCCTAACCATGCTAAGATTGCCGTGGCTGACGATTTTGATATGTTGCAGAAATATAATTGTACTATTGCGTTACCTGCCCCTTCTTTTTTCGGTCAGTTCAGCTCTGAAACGGAACCAGCCATGGTTTTAGGGGCGCTTCTGCAGGTAGGATTTGATGAAGTTTTTGAGGTTGCAGTAGCGGCACAGCTGGTTTCAGAGACCATACGAGAACAGGTTTTGTGCGTAACAACCAAAAAACCGCTTATTTCTTCAGCTTGCCCGGTAGTAGTCAGGTTGATTCAGGTGAGATTCCCTGGGTTGCTGCCTAATATTATTTCTGTCAAAGCGCCGATGGAAGTGGCTGCCCGCATGGCTAAAGAGGCTGTTGTGGAAAGTTTAGGGTTGTCATTTTCTCAAATAGGTGCTTTTTTTATTACCCCTTGTCCGGCCAAGGTTACTGCGGTAAAGCAGCCAGCAGGAGATGCTTTTAGTTACGTTGATGGTGTTTTCAGCATGAGTTTTGTTTATGGTGAGGTGCGAAGTCATGTAAATAACCAAAATGAGGTCACATCTCTGCATATTTCTTCCGGGGCAGGCATAGGCTGGGGAAGAGCAGGAGGAGAAAACGTGGCTATAGGAGCAGGCTCGCTATTGGCAGTAGATGGCATTCGCAATGTAGTAAAAGTTTTGGAAGAAGTGGAAAAAGGCACTCTGGAAGGAATAGATTATTTAGAAGTTCAGGCCTGTGCAGAAGGCTGTATAGGAGGTCCCTTGGTTGTACAGAATCCCTTTATGGCCAAAATACTTTTGTGTCGTATTGCGGAAAAGTATAAAGATAAACCTTTGGCTTTAACAAATGAACAGTTAGAAAAAGTGAAAGTCTCTAGTTACCTCTATTCTACAGAAAAATTGCAATCTAGGACTGTTATGCGGCTTGATGATGATATCAAGCGTGCGCTCTCCAAGATGGCTTTGCTAGAGGAGATTCTAGAGGGTTTACCCGGTCTAGATTGTGGGTCATGTGGTTCTCCCAATTGTCGTTCCCTGGCAGAAGATATTGTGCGGGGAACTGCTCTAGAGGCTGATTGTGTCTTCAAGCTAAGAGAGCGAGTCAGGTTGCTGGCGGAAGAGATGGTGGACTTGGCAGGGAAAGTGCCCCCGGCCATGGGGCGCTTACCGGAAAGAGAGCAGGAGGAGGTTTTGTGTAAATTGAAACTAAAAGAAGTACCTGAAATTTTAAAAGCAGTGGTTTGTGGAGAACCAGAGATATTAGAGCGTGAGGTTACCGGTGCTTACAGTTCTGACTTGCTCAGTGATGCTATGGCCAATGCTAAAGAGGGTAATTTGTGGTTTACGATTCAAACACACCCTAATATTGTGGCTATTGCCAGCTTACTAAACTTAGGGGCTATTGTTATTACAGGTGGTAAGGAGCCAGCGCCTGAAACTCTGGCGAAAGCAAAAGAAGAAAAAGTAGTTATTTTTTTGACTGCTGCTAGTTCATTTGAAGCTGCTGGCAGAATTTATAATTATTTGGCAGCAGGCAAGTAACTATATGTTAGAGATATGGGCTGATTTGCATCTGCACACTGCTCTTTCTCCCTGTGCCGAAGCAGAAATGACACCGCAGGCTATTATTAAAGCTGCTGTTGTTAAGGGAATTTCTTTGATTGGGATTACTGATCACAATTCCGCAGCCAATGTGCCTGCTATGTTGGAAGCATCCCGGGGTAGTCCTGTCACAGTATTACCTGGAATTGAGGTGCAGACAAAAGAAGAAGTTCATTTACTATGTTTGTTTTATACTCTAGCAGAAGTGCTCAAATGGCAGGAGATTGTTTATAAGCATTTGCCACCGGAATTGAACAAGGAAAAGCTTTTTGGTTCCCAGTTGTTGCTAGATAGTAATGACCGGATTATAGGAAAGTTGGAAAAAATGCTGTTAACTTCTACTTCTTTAGCAGTGGAAGAGGTTGTAAAAGAAGTAAGAAAGATAGGAGGTCTCTGCATTCCGTCTCATATTGACCGACCTGCGTACAGTCTTATAAGCAATTTGGGATTTGTCCCTTTGGATCTGGAAGTGGCGGCTCTGGAGTTCTCTTATAATGCACAACCAGATATTTTCAGGGTCAATCACCCAGATACAGGCAGGTGGAATTTTATTATGAGTTCTGATGCACACTGGCTTGAGGCTATACAGTCTCCACGTACTTATTTTAAGGTAAAAGAGTTAAGCTGGCAGGAGATTCAGTTGGCGCTAGCCGGAAAAAGAGGCAGAAAGGTGGTGGTGATATAGGTTATACGGCTAAGGGCAATTAATTTACATTATTAGCAAGTATTCAGAAATTAGGAATTGATGGTCAGTTCTTAGTTTACAGTTTACAGTTTACAGTTTACGGGGGTTGGGAGTGTGAGGCATTGACTGATAACTGATAACTGATAACTGATAACTGATATGCTCTTGTTGATAAATGTTAGTTTTTGGCCTATGTCACTATAGTTGCGTTAACAAAAGTAGAAGTTGGTTGTTGTGTAATAATAAAAGGAGGGAAATAATCTATGGAAAATGATACTTGCCAATGTATGAAGGAAAGTTACCAAGAGTTAGAAGAATTTATCAGTAAGTACAAAGGACAGCCTGAGTCGCTGATCATTGTGCTTCACAAGATTCAGGAGACCCTGGGATTTGTGCCGGTGGATCTACAGGTCAAGGTAGCGGATGCCTTAGGGGTACCTATCAGTGAAGTTTATGGTGTGATTACTTTTTATGCTTTCTTTACTTTGAAACCCAAAGGAGAATATCATATTTCTGTTTGCAAAGGAACAGCTTGCTTTGTGCGTGGCGCGCCCAAAGTTCTGGATGCTATTGAAAAGAAAATAGGGTTAGTTCCCGGTGATACTACTGATGATGGCAAATACTCTTTGGAGGTTGTTTATTGTTTGGGTGCTTGCGGTTTGTCGCCTGTAATGACAGTCAACAAAGAAGTACATGCTCGCCTCAAACAGCGGCGTGTTCCTGAAATCTTAGCCCAGTATACTTAAGGGCAAGAGCATGAACGAGATTTCTTTGCATATCTTGGACTTGCTGCAAAACTCAACTGAAGCAGGAGCAGACAAGATTGACCTAGTGGTACGAGAGGACTTTCAGAGTAGTTCTTTGCAGGTGGTGGTTCAAGATAATGGGCGTGGTATTCCGTCGGAGATGCTGGAACAGATTACGGATCCTTTTATTACTAGTCGTTCTACTCGTAAAGTTGGTTTAGGTCTATCGCTCATGCAGGCAGCAGCAGAAAGTTGTGGCGGCTATTTGAAAATTGCTTCTAAGTTGGGTGAGGGAACCAAAGTGACAGTTGCTTTTCAACTGGACCATATTGACACCCCCCCCCTAGGGAATATAGCGGAAACAGTTATAGTATTTCTGGTAGGACGAAAGAACCTGCAGTTTACTTATCGTCACTACCGGAATGGGCGGCGGTATGAGTTTGTGACAACAGGCAAGGAGAGCTTTTTTGATAATCCGCTGGAATTGATTAAGGTGAGAGAAAAGCTGGAGGTAGGATTAAAAAACCTCTAAAAGGAGGAGTGAACTTTGAAAACAACAGAAGATTTGAAAAAAGTGAAGCAGAAAGCATTAGATGAAATAAAGCTCAGAGAAGGCAAAGAAAGTATCAGAATTGTAGTAGGAATGGGTACTTGTGGGATTGCTGCCGGGGCAAGGGAAATCATGACAACGATTTTAGAAGAGTTGAGTAAACGCAATCTGACTGATGTAACTGTGAGACAAACCGGTTGTATCGGCATGTGTGCCAAAGAGCCTTTAATAGATGTAAAAGTGGCCGGTCAGTCGACTGTTACTTACGGCAATTTAGATGAAGCCAAGGTGCGTCAGATTGTGGCGCAGCATATAGTCAACGGCATGGTTGTAAATAACTGGGTTATTAATAAGGCCTAGGGTATAAGGAGGAGAAGCTAAATGGATATTTATCGTTCCCATGTGTTGATTTGCACCGGTACTGGATGTGTTGCTTCCGGCAGTCATCCTACCAGAGATGCCTTGATAGAAGAGATCAAAAACCGTGGTTTAGATAAGGAAGTTAAAGTTATTGATACTGGGTGTTTTGGTTTTTGCCAGTTCGGACCTAACATGGTTATTTACCCTGAAGGGACTTTTTATTGCCAGGTGAAGCCGGAGGATGCCAGAGATCTGGTAGAGGAACATTTTGTTAAGGGTCGTTTTTTGGAGCGTCTTCTTTATAAAATGCCTGAACAACCTGTAGCGTTGGTTGAGCAATCAGAAATTGATTTTTTTAAGTATCAAGAGCGTTTAGTGTTGCGAAATTGTGGTCTTATTGACCCAGAATCCATTGAAGAGTATATTGCTGTAGATGGCTACTTAGGATTAGCTAAGGCTTTGACCGAGATGAAACCGGCAGAGGTAATAGAATTGATGAAAAAATCCGAACTGCGAGGTCGGGGCGGTGGTGGTTTCCCTGCTGGCATTAAATGGGGATTTGCTGCGGCTACACCTGCAGAGCAGAAATATGTTATCTGTAACGGAGACGAAGGTGACCCGGGAGCATTTATGGACAGGAGCCTTTTAGAAGGTGATCCACATGCTGTTATTGAGGGTATGGCTATAGCAGGTTATGCGATAGGGGCAGATACGGGATACGTGTATGTCAGAGCGGAATATCCTATTGCTATTGACCGGTTGCTGAAAGCTTTGGACCAAGCCCGAGCGAAAGGATTACTGGGAAAGAATATTTTTGGTTCTGATTTTAGCTTTGACATTGAGATTCGTTTGGGTGCTGGAGCTTTTGTTTGCGGTGAGGAGACGGCGTTACTTACCTCTATAGAAGGTTGTCGTGGTGAGCCTAAACCTCGTCCGCCTTTTCCTGCTGTTTCCGGCTTGTGGGGGAAGCCTACCGTAATCAACAATGTGGAAACTTTTGGGAATGTGCCGCAAATATTGCGTAATGGCTGGGAGTGGTTTACTTCTATAGGTACTGATAATAGCAAAGGTACCAAGGTGTTTGCTTTGGCCGGAAAGGTTATCAATAACGGCTTGGTAGAAGTGCCAATGGGTATGCCTTTAGGAAAGATTGTCTATGATATCGGTGGCGGTATTCCTGATGGGAAGAATTTTAAAGCGGCACAAACTGGCGGTCCCTCAGGTGGATGTATACCTTTAGAGCACCTTAATGCACCTATAGATTATGATTCTTTGCAGGAGCTAGGCACTATTATGGGGTCCGGTGGTCTGGTAGTTATGGATGAAGATACCTGTATGGTAGACTTGGCCAAATTTTTCCTCGAATTTGTGCAAGATGAGTCCTGCGGTAAATGTGCGCCTTGCCGGATTGGTACCAAGCGGATGCTAGAAATACTGAAGCGTATCAGTTATGGTGAGGGCGTTATGGAAGATCTGGATTTGCTAACAGAATTGGCGGAGGGAATTAAAGTTTCTGCTCTCTGTGGTTTAGGGCAGACGGCACCTAATCCTGTTCTCAGCACCTTGAGATACTTCAGGGAAGAATATGAGGCACATATAAAATATAAGCGTTGTCCAGCTTCAGTTTGCGTTAATCTTTTCGTTTCGCCCTGCCAGAATACTTGTCCGGCGGAAATAGATGTACCTATTTATATTGATTTAATCAAGAATAAAATGATGCGAGAAGCCTATGAGGTTGTGCAGGCAGACAATCCCTTCCCACTAGTTTGCGGTCGGGTATGTCATCATCCCTGTGAAGGTAAATGTCGTCGCAACCAGCTGGATACAGCATTGGCTATCAGAGCACTTAAACGGTTCCCCGGTGATTATCTTTTGAGCAATGGTGGGATACCTGTACCAGTGCCAGCCGAAGCTAAAGAGGCGGAAGTAGCTGTTATCGGTGCAGGTCCGGCTGGTCTTTCAGCAGCATTTTACTTGAGGAAAAAAGGATACCAAGTTACTGTCTTCGAAGCTTTGCCTGTGGTCGGAGGTATGATGGCGGTAGGTATTCCAGAGTACAGGTTGCCTAAAGCTATCCTTAATGAGGAGATAGACGTTATTAAAAAAATGGGTGTAAAAATCAAGACAGGAGTTAAATTAGGTCGGGATATTTCTCTCAACCAGTTATTACTTGAGGGTTACAAGGCTATTTTCATAGGGGTAGGAGCTCATAAGAACCAACCGCTAAACCTGCCGGGAGAAGAGCTTGAGGGTGTCCTTTCTGGTATTACTTTCTTGCGAGATGTCAACCTCAACCAAGCGGCTGACTTGACCGGCAAAAAAGTGGCCGTAATTGGAGGTGGTAATGTGGCGGCTGATGCAGCCCGTAGTGCTTTGCGCTTGGGAGCAGAGTCTGTTGCTATCTACTATCGTCGTACCAAGGAAGAGATGCCGGCTATGCCGGAGGAAATTGTGGAAATAGAAAAGGAAGGAATCCAGCTAAATCTCTTGGTAGCGCCACAAGCCATTACCGGTGAGGGAGGTAAAGTTACCGGACTGACCTTGAAGCAGATGGAATTAGGAGATTTTGATAGGAGCGGGCGTCGTCGCCCTATGCCGATAGCAGATTCTGATTTTACTGTGGAGGCTGATGTGGTTATTGCGGCTATAGGTCAAGCAGTGGAAACTGCTGGAATAGCAGATGATCTTAGGCTTAGCAGATGGGGAACAATAATAACGGATGTGGATAGTTTAGCCACCAATATTCCGGGAGTTTTCTCTGGTGGGGATTGTGTTACAGGGGCAGATACCTTGATTGCTGCTGTAGCTGCAGGAAAAAAGGCGGCATCTTCCATAGATAAATTCCTAGGAGGAGATGGTGAAATGGTTGAACCGCTGAAGATAGAGAGAAAGATCAGCGGTGTAATTATTGAAGAAGAAACTTTACGGCAGGAAGTTCCTGCTCGTCATGATGTTGATGGTTTTAAGGAAATGGAACTTGGGTTTACTCTAGAGCAGGCCCTAGCTGAAGCTGAACGCTGTCTTCGTTGTGATGTAGTTGAAGAATAGATATGACAAGGGAGGGATACAGGTAATGGAAATGGTAACTTTATCTATTGATAACCAACAGGTTGAGATTGAGGCAGGGGCTACTATCCTAGAAGCAGCCAAAAAAGCCAATGTAGATATTCCTACGTTGTGTTACATGGAAGAGATTAATGAAATTGGCGCCTGTCGTATTTGTGTAGTGGAAGTCAAAGGAGCCAAAATGTTGCAGGCTGCCTGCGTAACACCGGTAAGCCAGAATATGACGGTGTGGACCAATACATCTGCAGTACGAAAGGCACGGCGTCTTACCTTGGAGTTGATTCTTTCCAACCATCCCAGGGAGTGCAATACTTGTATCAGGAGCTTGAACTGCGAGTTGCAGAAGCTGGCTGACACATTCGGCATCAGGGAAATACGTTTCTGGGGAGACGATCCGAGTTATGCCATAGATAGGTCCACACCTTCTATTGTACGTGATGCCAATAAATGTATTCTTTGTCGTCGTTGTGTAGCGGTATGTGATCAAATACAGAGTGTACGGGCAGTTGCACCGCAGGAGCGCGGGTTTGATACTACTGTTGCCCCGGCTTTTCATTTGGATTTGGCAGATGTGGCCTGTGTTCTCTGTGGGCAATGTACTTTGGTTTGTCCTACGGCTGCTTTGTACGAAAAAGACCAGACAGAAGAAGTATGGGCAGCCCTAGCTGATCCTAAAAAGCATGTTGTTGTGCAGACTGCACCTGCTACACGAGTGTCACTAGGAGAAGAACTGGGTGGGGAACCCGGCAGTATTGTTACCGGTCAGATGGTAGCGGCTCTCAGAAGACTTGGGTTTGACAAGGTTTTTGATACTGACTTTACTGCTGATTTGACCATCATGGAAGAAGGTAATGAGTTGCTGCATAGGGTTAAAACCGGTGGCGTACTGCCGATGATTACTTCTTGCAGTCCGGGATGGATTAAATTTATTGAGCATTTCTATCCCGAACTCTTGCCGAACCTTTCTACCTGCAAGTCGCCACAACAGATGTTGGGAGCACTGGCCAAAACTTATTATGCTGAAAAAATGGGTATAGATCCAGCAGATATCTTTGTTGTTTCTTATATGCCCTGCACAGCTAAGAAATTTGAAGCACAGCGGGAAGAAATGCAGGACAGTGGCTATCCTGATATAGATGTGGTGCTGACCACGCGTGAAGTGGGTCGCATGCTGCGCCAGTCAGGGATTGATTTTAATAAGTTGGAGAGCGAAGACTACGATGATCCTTTAGGAATTTCTACCGGAGCCGGGCTTATTTTTGGAGCCACCGGTGGCGTGATGGAAGCGGCTCTACGCACAGCCTACGAGCTGATTACAGGAGAAGGATTGGGGGACATAAATCTCACAGTGGTGCGTGGTTTGGAAGGAGTAAAGGAGGCTTCTGTACAGGCAGGTGACCTGACCGTGAAGGTGGCGGTAGCCCACAGCCTGGGTCATGCTCGTAAATTAATGGAAGCAATCAAAGACGGCACAGCTGATTATCACTTCATTGAAATAATGTGCTGTCCTGGTGGTTGTATTGGAGGCGGCGGACAATCCATACCTACTAATTTGGAAATTAGAGGAAAGAGAATTGCGGCTACTTATACAGCGGATGAGTTAATGACTATCAGGAAATCTCACTTGAACCCATCAGTGCAGAAGTTGTATGAAGACTTTTTAGGGGAGCCCTTGGGGCATAAGTCGCACGAGCTTTTGCATACTCATTATACAGCTCGAGGTACAGTACCGCAGTTTAAGAAAAGTGAGTGACGAGTGACCAAGTGACTAAGTGACTAAGTGACTAGGTGACTAAGTGACTAAGTGGGGACGAGGAGGAGTGAGTAAGTAGCCTTTGGTGCTTGCTCACTCCTCCAAATTAGATTCCTCCTTCTTCGTAACCCAAAACCCAAAACCCAAAACTCAAAATCCCCATCCCTCGTCTTCCGTATTATCCGTGTTTATCCCCATTCGACTTCGCTCACCTGTCTGCGTGCGGTGACGCACAGGCAGAGGGCAGGTTGTGTTTATCTGTGGTTAAAAAAAATTATTTGAAAAAAATTTAAAAAATTGCAAAAAAGGTCTTGACAAAACTATTATTTTATGAGAGAATAGGCTTACCAGATTCCGAGAGACTGGAGAATGAACTGGGTACGACTCATAAGGGAACCGCAAAATCGGAGGAATGTGTAAACTGGATTCGGGTTCAGCGGGATTTGAGGGGTTGTATCACCGAATGGTCTGGAAGGGAAAACGGCAGCATCTGCGGCGTAAGAAACTGTGGGAGTGCCGGAAGACCTACGGAACCACGGAACGGTACCTTAATAGTTTGTCTGGAGATTAAACGGAAACCTCGGTTCATCGGCGAGGTGGGAGTTTAGTCGGCGAGAGGCAAAGTAAGGTAGCGGCAGGGATTTAGAAGGCCTGTTGGAGTCTGGTATTATTTTTTGTGTTCAGCAATAAATTTCAAGTTACGATATCTCTCATTATAATCTAGACCGTATCCTACTACAAAAATATTCGGCAATTCAAACCCTTTGTAATCTACTTGTATATTAACAATTCTGCGACCAGTAATGTTTAACAAAGTACAGACTTTTAAACTCTCAGGGTGACGAGTTTTCAGATTGCGTAAAAGATAATTAAGGCTGAGACCTGTGTCAACAATATCCTCAACTATCAAGACATGTTTTTGTGCGATATTAACGTCCAGGTCTTTTATTATGCGCACTATTCCGGAAGAATCAGTTTTTTTGCCGTAGCGAGAGATACTGATAAAATCCAAAGTAAAAGGAATAGTCAGGAAACGGCTGAGATCAACGGCAAAATAAACACTCCCCCTTAAGACGCTCACCAGCACCAGTTCTTCGCCTATATAATCCTGTGAGATTATTTCTCCCAGCTCTTTTACTTTTGCTGTAATTTCCTGTTCCGTAAGAACTATTTGCAAATTGTTTTCCATTACATCGCTCTTTTCTTTTTTTCACTTTTCACTTGAGCTCAACATCTAATGGTGACAAGTTTTTTTAAATCGCCTCCCTCGTCCCCAGCCAACCCTGATATCTGATAACCAGCCTCAACTGCACTTGCCACTTTTTAACCTTAAAAATCATTGCCATTGCCATTGCTGTTATCTTCGTCCTCATCCAGCCCGAATTTTTGCAGCAAACTCTGGTAGTCTTTATTATAAAGAATTTTTATTTTAATATTGGGATAAAGTTCTTTTAGGCGGCGAATTTTCTTATTTTTTTTCCAGACAAGTTTTTGTTTTTGAGTAGTTAGCTCTATATACAGTTGTTGTTCAGGCAAATAAAAGTCAGGACTGAAAGCTGATGTTACGTTTCCTTCACTATCCCATTGTAGGGGGAAAGTTTTTGGCTCATAATCCCATTTTATATTATAAAAATCCAGCATATTAGCAAACTCTTCTTCGCTAGGGTGCATAAAGGAAGGCTTTTTTTCAGTAAAGAGCATAAGATTCTCTTCTGGCGGTAGTTGATCATCGTCTTCTAGGCTGGTTTCTTTGGGCTCAGCATGTATTTGGAAGGCCTTAACAACAATATCGGCAGCATTTTCCAAAGAAATCACACCGGTATTTATAATTAGGTTATAAAGGTCAGGGTTGAGCCAGTTTTTATTAAAGAGTTGTAGAATATATTTTTTTCTGCTTTCGTCTTGTTCTGCTATTAATTTCAGAGCTACTGTTCTTTGCAGTTTGTAAAGACGTGCTATGCGAGAAGTTCTTTGCTGCAGTGGCGAAATAATTTTTACATGCAGGGCAGGAGGAAAGTCATGGAAAAGAATTTGAGCGCCCCTTCCTAAGATAACTAAGCTTTCTCGAATGGCCAAGTCGTAAAGATATTCATGCAGGGCAGAAATGTATCGATCTGATATGAGTGCGGTGCCAGCAAAATCTCTTGTAATATTTGGAAGATTTTCATCGATGATATTGAGTTCGGACTTTTCTAGACCGTAGGAAGTTAGTTCTTTTAAAATCATTGATTTGTTAACCAGTAAAAACCCCGTTTTTTCTGCTACTAAGCGAGATACAGTTTCTCCACCGCTACCAAATTCGCGGGAAATAGTAATTACCCCCATGTACGCACCTCTTTTTCTCTATTTATGCCTATTTTCTTCAAGAATAACCATTTCCCTTTATTTTTTTTCATGATATAATTTTACCTGACATATAGGAAGAGGTGATAGTATGGATTTGAGTAACAATGATTTTAAAAAAACGCAATACTTTTTAAAAAATATTATTGATAGTATTCAAGATGCTATCTCTGTAGTGGATGAAAATGGTATAGGTATAATGTTTAACAAGGCTTATTACCGTCTTACAGGGATGGTGGAAGAAGATGTTTTGCATAAACCGGCCGCAGTGGATATAGCCGAGGGAGACAGTATTCATATGAAGGTTTTGGCTACAGAAAAAATTATAAAAGCTGTTCCTATGAAGGTAGGACCTTACCGACGGGATGTTTTGGTAACTTGTGCTCCTTTGATTGTTAACGGTATTTTGAGAGGTAGTGTGGGCATTATTCAGGATATATCAGAGATTCGTGCTCTTATGGAAGAGTTGCAGCTAACTCGTCAAAAAGTCAGACAACTGGAATCTAGGTATACTTTTGAAGATATAATTGGGAACAGTGAGCCTATTAAAGAAGCCATACGAGTAGCCAGTTTAGCTGCTCGTACCCCAGTTAATATATTGTTGCGTGGAGAATGTGGTACAGGGAAAGAGCTTTTTGCTCATGCTATCCATGAAGTTAGCCAGCGCCGCAGAAAGCAGTTTTTACGGGTAAACTGCAGTGCTCTACATGAAAATCTTTTAGAGAGTGAGCTCTTTGGCTACATAGAGGGAGCCTTTACAGGTGCGCATAAAAAGGGGCGTAAGGGTCTTTTTGAAGAAGCTAGCGGTGGTACTTTATTTCTAGATGAAATTGGCTCTATGAGTATAAATTTACAGGTAAAGCTTTTAAGGGTATTACAAGAAGGAGAGATCCTTAGAGTGGGCGATTCCAGAGCGGTATCAGTAGATGTAAGAATTATTACGGCTACCAATGCTGACTTGGAAGCACTAATAGAGATAGGACGTTTCAGACAGGACTTATATTATCGTTTAAATGTATTTCCTGTTCACATTCCGCCTTTAAGGGAAAGGAAACAGGATATTATTGCTCTTGCTAATCATTTTTTAAATCACTTAAGCCAAGATTATAATCGCTTGGGTGTCAGCATTTCACCTGAAGCAGAAGAAAAATTGCTATTGTATCATTGGCCGGGCAATGTAAGAGAATTAAAAAATGTTATTGCTAGGGGTTTGATAAATTTAAAAAGAGATCAGCTATTGCTTAAGCCAAAGCATCTTATGTTACCAATTGATTTTAGAAAAGATAAGGGAAATAAAAGAACGGTATGGGGAGAGCGGTTTGATTATCAGGGAAAAACTTTGGCCGAAATTAAAAACATTTGGGAAGTGAAGGCTTTGCAGGCAGCTTTGCAGAAAAGTAACTATAACAAAACAGAGACGGCTCGAATGCTGGGCATCTCTATTCGTAGTTTGTATGACAAATTGAAGAAATATAAACTGGAGGAGTATACGACCGAAGCCAGCACTGACGTATGACTTTTAAGATGCAAGCATACCAATGCTTACGAGCGTTAAAAACAAGAAAGTTTTTCGCATAGCTTTAAATAAATAGGTCTTGATTAAATGGATTAACATGATTAAATATGATAAAAACATTGTAACTACTTGAGCCTTGCTGCTGCAGCAACACCTTTCCAACTTCTCACATCCAGTATTATCGGTGCTCAAATCTTGAGGGCAGTACAA